>NZ_JBHVXZ010000038.1:0-77817 GCF_042881395.1 Amycolatopsis sp. NPDC058278
CCAGCCCGGGTACGCCTTTCACCAAGACCTTATGTGGGTGGAGCGCACGGCGGGGAATGCCAAAATCTGGCCCCGGGGTCGGCCGAGGGAGGTGCGGCATTCGATGGATTCGCCGAGCAGGCATCGATGGGCAGTGGTCGGAGTTCAGGCTGCGGTGATGGTCCATTGGAGGTTGGTGCTGGACTGTGGCGCCCAGAGCTTGACCTGAGAGTCGGCGGTGGTGTCGCCGCCGCTGTCCAGGCAGGTGCCGGTGCCGCGGTTGATGATCTGGTAGTTTCCGTTGCCCATGCTGTTGAGCCGCCATTGCTGGTTGTTGGCGCCGTTCCAGGGTGCCTGCTTGGCGATTGCCCCGTTGGCGGTGTCGCCCCCGCTGTCGGCGACCATGCCGTTGGTGCGGTTGACCAGGCGGTAGTAGCCGCTGCCGACGTCGACCAGTTGCCACTGGAGGTTGTAGCTGCTGCCGGAGTTCCACTGTTTGAGCGGTGAGCCGGACGCGACGTTGCCGCCGCTGTCGAGGACCAGCCCGGTGGCGACGTTCGTGATCCGGGCCCACCCGGTGGGGATGGTCCCACCGGTGCCGCCGCCCAGGGTGGGGATGGCGCCGGAGAAGGTCAGCTTCACCACGTACGCGGGTGCGCTGTACGGCGCGTTCGGCGGCGTGGTGATGCGCAGGCCCGAGCCGTCGTGGGTTCGGCTGGGCAGGTTGACGTAGGTACCGGCGGTCGAGCCGAGCAGCTGGACCGAGGTGAGGGTGCCCAGGTTGATCCGGTTCGAGTTCAGGGTGGTGATGTTCAGGGTGCCGGTGGGCCAGCCGAGGACGGTGGCGTACAGGACGCGGTTGTCCTTGCTCCGCGTGAACCGGATGTCGGTGTTCGTGCCGACCTTCGGCGTGACGAACGAGCCGCCGCCCATCTTGGTCGGACCCTCGCCGTAGACCGCCCACGCCCGGGTGGAGTAGATCGACTCGCCGTTGCGGTTCAGGTAAGCCCCGAAGTCGTTCAGCACGTTGCGCTGTGCTTGCGGGATCTCCCCTTCGGCGGTTGGGGCGACGTTGAGCATCATGTTGCCGTTCTTGCTGACCCGGTCGATGAGTTGGTGGATCATCTGCTGGGAGGTGTAGTAGCTGATCCCCTTGGTGTAGCTCCAAGTGCCGGAGGAGATCGACTCGTCGGTCTGCCAGTACGGGTACACCAGATCCGCCGGGCCGCCGCGCTCGTAATCCTCGACCGCACTGGCGTTGTGGAAGCCTCGGTCGAAGTGCTTGTAAGTGGTGACGACGTCCTTGCCCCACTCCAGGCCCTTGTTGAAGTAGTAGGCCAGAAAGTTCAGGCGCTGTTGCTCGACGACCGCGCACGGGCCTGGGTCGCCATGGCAGTAGCCGGGGCTGTCGAGGGCGAAATCGTGGTAGATGACGTCCGGCTGGGCCTGGTCGATGACTTCCTTGAGCTTGTCGAACCAGAGTTGGTCCTCTTGGGCTCGGGAAAGCTGGCCGTAGAGCTTCTTCAGGCTCGGGTCGGACTGTTGGGGAACGAACCGGAAGAACCCGTTGTAGTTGAACGAGTGGTGCATGGCGACGAACAGCTTCATGTTCTGCCCGCGCACCGCGTCCGCGAAGAGCTTCAGCAGGTTCAGTCGTGGGCCGCGATCGACCGAGTTCCACTCGTTGACCTGGCTGTCCCACATCGAGTAGCCGTCGTGGTGCTCGGCGACGGGCCCACTGATCCGCGCGCCCGCGTTCTTGAACAGCTGGACCCACTCGTTCGGGTCGAACTTGCCGCCTTGCGACTTGAGCACCGGCCGGAACTGCACACGGTTGCCGGCCTTGTCGACGCCGCCGTCGATGAACTTGTCGTATCCCCACTGCGTGCGGGGATCACCGTAGGTCGCCTTGTGGTGGTTGTTGATGCCGGTACCGTCGTTGTACATCTCGCGGCCGTACCACTCGTACCCGTACTCGGGGGTGGTGAACGCCCCCCAGTGCCAGTAGATGCCGAACTTGGCGTCCTGGAACCACTCCGGGGCTGCCGGGTGTTGGTCGACCGACCCCCACGTCGGCGTGTAGCCGGACGGGCCGTCCGTGGCCCAGACGGCACCGGCGGGCAATAGACCGGCAGCCGCGGCACCGCTCACGCCGAGCAGACCCAACATCTTCCGACGGTCGAAAGTGGACATGGCGGGGAGACCTCCTTTGGTCCGAAGGTCCGCGTCCGACTCAAGGTGCTCCGCGTCCCGTCCGCATCCACGTCGGGACCGGTTCTGTGGCAGCGGTCCACCTTGACCAACCGAACACAGACATCAGATATATGTGTAGAGGAAGTCTGTTGTTAAGTCCAGAGTTCAGTCCGATGGGCCGCCTGCACGGGGCAAACGTCGGTATACATACGATGTCTTCGCGCCGAGGGTTGGCTAAGGTCCGATGTCTCGCGATACAGTCGACGTATGCCGCTGACCGCCGAGGCGATCGCGCGTATCCGGACGCTGACCCAGTCCGGGAAGCTTCCGCCCGGCTCGAAGCTGCCACCCGAGCCGCGACTCGCCGCCGAGCTGGGCATCTCCCGCAGCCCGATGCGTGAAGCGGTCAAAGCCCTGGCCGTGACCTGGGTGCTCGACGTGCGCCACGGGGACGGACCTACGTCACCAGCCTCGCCCCGGCCGAGCTGCTCGAAGGGCTCGGACTGGCCGTCGAACTCATGCAGGACAACACGCTGTTGGAGCTCACCGAGGCAAGCAGGCTGTTCGAGCCGGTCGCCACCGGCCTCGCCGCCGCCCAGATGACACCCGACCAACTCGCCGAGATCAATGGCCACCTCGACGCCATGCACACCGCCGCCGAGGATGTCGAACTACTCAACAAACACGACGCCGCGTTCCACCGCGCGGTCGTCGCGGCCACCGGCAACGAGGCACTGACCACGCTCGTCGACAACATCTCCAGCAGCACACTGCGCGCCCGGGTGTGGCGCGGCATGGTCGAGGCCAACGCCGCCGACCGCACCCTCGCCGAAGACGAGGCGATCTACAACGCCCTCGCCAACCGCGACGCCAACCACGCCCAGGCCGCAGCCCTCCTGCACGTCAGCACCACCGACCAGTGGCTGCGCCGAGTGCACGACGCGGACCGCCGTGGGCGAACAACATCGAATCAAGTCGAATCCAGAATGCGCCTTCCGCCTCGTACAGCAAGCGGTACGGTTCATTCATGAGCCGTATCGCCGCCGCATCGGCGCTCGCGGCAGCCATGATCCTCATGGCCGGAACCGCCGATGCCACAGCCACCGGGAAGATCACGTCGGGTGTGCCCTGGCAGGACACCAACGGCAACGTGGTGAATGCCCACGGCGGCGGGATGATCAAGGTCGACAACACCTATTACTGGATCGGTGAGTCCAAGGGCGTCGACGGCGCGTTCCGGGCCAACGCCTGCTATTCGTCCACCGACCTGCAGCACTGGACGTTCGTGCGTAACACGCTGGTGCGACAGGCGAGCGGTGACCTGGGGCCGCACCGCGTGGTCGAACGCCCCAAGATCCTCTACAACCGCACGACCAAGCAGTACGTGCAGACGATGCACGTGGACAACCTGACGTACAAGGACCAGGCGATCGGTGTCGCGACCAGCTCGACCGTCTGCGGAGACTACACCTACCGCGGCCGCATGAAGATGAATGGCTCGACGCTCAAGTACTGGGACAGCGGGTCCTTCCAAGACTCGGACGGCACGGGCTACGTCATCGCCCACAACGGCAACATCTTCAAGCTCGCGCCCGACTACCTGAGCGCGGTGTCGCAGCCGTTGTCGAAGATGTGCGGCAACTGCGAGTCGCCCGCACTGTTCAAGGCGAACGGTACCTACTTCTTCCTGTTCTCGGGCCGAACGGGATGGGCCACCAATGACAACCGCTACTACACGGCCACGTCGCTCGCGGGTCCGTGGACGTTGCAGGGCAACCTGGCACCTGCTGGCACGAAAACCTGGAACTCCCAGACCACCTACGTCCTGCCCGTCCAGGGCAGCAGTGCGACGACCTACATGTTCATGGGCGACCGGTGGAACGCCGGCGACCTGAGCGCGTCGACATATGTGTGGCAACCACTCGTGGTCAACGGGACGTCGCTTTCGATGCCCGTCTTTCGTCCCACGTGGACGATCAACACCGGAACCGGCCAAACAACCTGGGGCGTGTCCCCCAGGTCATGATCGGATTCGTCTGGTGTAGCGCGGAACCAGTCGATGGTCTCATCGATGTCGTTGCCGGCCCGCCAGTCGCTACCGAGCTTGATGCGGGACTGTTTCAGGATCGGTGTTTCCGGCCCGACACCAGCGTAAGACGGATTTTGTCAAGTGGGTCGGGGGCCTCGTCGCCTCCTCGGCTCTACGTAGCTGACAATGGGGTTGTTGGCCCGACAGCGTGCAATCGAGTTCGTTGAGGAGGCGACGAACACCCAGCGGGAGCTGCACCGTGTGACGAACTCCTGCCTGCCGGACTGCGGCGTCGCCCGGTTTCTCACCCTGCTCAACGGGCCGTGGGCGACCCTCGTCGTGCGCGAGCTCCTGACCGGTCCCCGCCGCTTCACCGAACTGCGCGAGGCCCTGCCGGGCATCAGCCCGCACACCCTGACCAGCCGGCTACGCCAGTTCGAGACCTACGGCATCGTCATCCGCACCGCCTACCCCGAGATCCGCCACGCGTCGAATACCGGCTCACCGCCCTCGGCGAAGGACTCCGCGACGTCCTCGACGCGATGGGTACCTCGGCCATGTCGATCCCGGAACCCGTCGCTGCCGAGTGAGGTGAGCGGTTCCACCGGCTCCATGGATGGCCCGAGTCAGCGTTGTGCACGAACCACGATGAAGACCGGCGGTCAGCCGAGACGGTCTTGACCGTCTCGGCTCGGTGCGCCGCCGCGCGGGGTGACCCGGACGGTCTCGCTCTGGTGGAGCGAGGTGCCGGACAGGGTGATCACCTGTGTACCGCCGCCGGCCGCCGTGGCCGGGACGACCGAGGTCATGCTGGACTCCTTGTCCCGCAGGGCATGCCGCGGACGAGGAAGCCGTCGAGGGTGGCGTATTGGCCGCTGCGCTTGACCACCCGGATGGTGTGCGGGGTGGCGGGGTCCAGGTCGTCGGTGGTGTACAGCGTCTGCTGGACTTGCCTGCTGGTCGCCGATGTGCTGATCACACCCTTGGACACGTCGTCGACGAAGATCTCGATGTCGCCCTGGTCGGAGTTCTTCTCTCCGATCACACCGACGCCGGCGCCGGTGAACGTCATGGTGGCCGAGTCGCCGTTGTTGTGCGCGGCGTGCACGGTCTCGTGGAAGTCGCCGAGGCCGCGGAACCCCGGGGCGATCCACGACCCGCGGTATTCTATGGACAGGTCGAAGTCGTCGAGGCGGCTCCGGTTCGCTCGCAGTTCGCGGGGCAGGCCGGCGGCCTTGATGATCTCTCGGGCCGCGGGCGGCCAGTCGCCGTTCTTGACTTCCGTGTTGTTGGTCAGGACGACGTTGGTGCCGTTGTTGTAGCTACCCGCCGGTGCGTGGAAGTTGTCGTGCATGCGGATGTCGTGGATGGTGGGGGTCCACATGCCGGTCCACGAGCCGTTGGCGAAGTGGATGACGTTGTGGTGGGTGTTCCAGTTCGAGCTGCCTTCGTCCTGGTAGATCATGTTGTTGGTGTGGGTGCCGCCGCTCAGGACGTTGCCGCGGAATTCCGAGGTCAGCGTGTCGTCGTGACCGCCCTGACCGCCGTTGGTGTAGATGTGCCCGCCGTCGTGCAGCACGCCCATGACGTCGTAGACGTAGTTCTCCACGATCTTGTTGACACCGGCGTAATCGGTGCCGCGCCGGCAGGAGCCGACCGGGAAGTTGTTCTGCTTCGCCTGGAGTTCGCAGCTCGCGGCCCAGCCCCAGCCCCAGCCCATCGAGATGCCGGAGTACGGGGTGTGCGCGATCTCGTTGTTCGCCAGGGTGGCGCCGCGCGTGTAGCCGGCCCAGATGCCCACCGCGTCCTGGTAGTCCTGACCGACGTACTCGATGACGTTTTGCGAGACGGTGTCGTTGCTGGTCATCCGGGCCGGGTCGGTGACGTAGTAGTCGTCGACCTCACCGAGGGACACACCGCCACCGGACGTGTCGTGGATCCGGCTCTTGGTGATCGTCGACTCACGGGTGCCGTCGGCCAGGTCGATGCCCGTGCCGCCGGTGTGGGCGATTTCGACGTCGGTGAAGAGGATGTCGCGCCCGCGATGCACCTGCACTGCCGCGGGGATGCGGATGGGGCGGCGCGTGGCGGCGTCCCACAGCACACCGGCCTGGTTGTCGAGGTAGCCGGCGGTGGATGGCAGGTTCCAAGTGGTGTGCGCGAAGGTGACCCCGCGGAAGGTGATGTCGTGCACCGGGGCGATCCGGTCCGGGATCACCACGAATCCGTCCACCACCAGGTAGTCGCCGCCGGCCTTGACCAGTTTGACGGTGTGCCTGCCAGGGGGCAGACCGGTCACCGACACCACGGGCTGCTGCGCCAGCCGGACCGGCCCGTTCGCCGACACCGTCTTGACCTTGGTGCCGTCGACGTACACGTCGATGGCGCCGGCGTCGGTGTTGACCTCGGTGAGCACGTCCAGGCCCGTACCGGTGAAGGTGAAAGTCATCGAGTCACCGTTGACCGTGGTGTAGTGCACGTCGTTGTCGAAGTCGCCGTACGGGCGGCCGCCGGAGGTTCGCCACGACGGCGAGTACGTCGCGCGCGGGTCCGTGTCGTTGACGGGTGCCAGGTGCCCCGGCGTTCCGCTGAGGTCGACGACCTTGTCCAGGACCGGCAGCTCGACCTGGGCGGTGGCGAGGTTCTCGCCGGGACGCGGCCTGTAGTACAGGTAGTTCGCGGTGGTGTCGAGGTAGAACTCACCAGGCTCGGTGAGCAGCTGGTACGCGTTCTCCACCCAGCTGACGCCTTCGAGCTTCGGAAGCCCGGCGCCGTTGAACGGGAAGCCCAGGTTCGGCACCGAGGTGTTGTTGTTCGCGAAACAGTCCGGTGCCACGTCGAGGCTGGAACCGCCGCCTGCGGCTTCGGTGATGCCTGCCAGCGGGCACCGCATGTGCTTCCAGTCGCGGTTGTAGACCACCTCGACCGCGGAGGCGTTGGTGAAGGATCGATACGCAGTGTCCCCGGTGATGAAACTGGAGTTCTTGAGCGTGAACCCGCCTGGGTCGAGCGGCCCACGGGCGCGCTGGGCCCGCAGTCCGTTGACGAATAGCTGGCGGCTTTTCGTGCCGGGCGGCACGGCAGCCCGGTAAATGTTGCGAGAGCCGTCGTAGAGGCGGAAGCCACTCACCTGACGTGCGCCGCTGAACACGGGCCGCTCTGTCCGGTAGGCCGAGTACACGACCTGGTGGCCGTTGGCACCCGAGTCCCCCGGGCCAAGGGTAAACGGCTCCGCCAGCCGGTAGGTGCCACCGCGCAGGCGCACGTTGATGTCGGCGGTCATCGAGCCGACCAGCCCGCGCACCTTGTTCCGGACACCGGCCAGACTGCAGGGAGCCGTTTGCGTACACGCCTGCCCGGAACCTGCTGGGGCGGCATACAGCTCCGTCGCCGGAGCCGCGGTGGCTGGCAAGGGCACCGCAAGCCCCACGGCGGCCGTCAGGGCGGCGACCATCAGACGCTTTGCGTGCGGCCATGAACGCGTGCGCATCAATGCTCCTCAAAGCGAACGGGTGTGCCTTGCGAACGCACACACGGCGGCGGCGACCGAGCACGTGCGCCGGTGTGCGTCAGAAAACGCGCCGCGGCGGCTGTCGACAACTGGGATAGTTCGACTACGGAAGTGACGGAGAGTGGTGGTCGAAGCGGGCTAGCTCCTTCGAGATCGTGCACATTAGAGAGCATCGCGACGCTCCGCGCAACCCATACATCGGCTGAATTTGCCCCGTTCGGTTGGACCACACGATGACAAGCGCTGAAGGCGCTCGCCACCGAACGCTTTCATCGGATGTCTTCGACACTTTCGATCGGGAAGTCTGCACGGATTCATCGCAGCGAGCCGAACGAACCGACTATCCGGAGTCACTGCCGGTAGCGTGGCGGACCGGGTTTTTCCCACACCACCCGGCCCCAGCATCGCCATGAAACGTCCCATCCGGACGAAGCCGGGAGGCTGCGTCGCGGACAGCCGGACCCACGTCACCTCGCTGCCGGGCGAAACGGGCAGCCTTCACGAAAGGCCATCCGGCACCAGGGCAAAACGCTGCCGATACGACGTCGGAGTCGTCGAGTACGCGCTGACGAAGTTCTGCCGGAACGTGACGACGCTGGCGAACCCGCACGCTGCGGCGATCCGGGCGATGGGCGTGTCCGTGGTCTCGAGCAAGTGCCGGGCCTCGTCGAGACGACGAGCGAGGACCCAGCGCGCGGGCGTGGAGCCGGTGACTTCGGCGAACCGGCGGGTGAAGTTGCGCCGGCTCATGCCCGCGTGGGCGGCGAGGTCGTCGACGGAGAGCCGCCGGTTCAGGCGGCCGAGCGCCCAGTCGATCGTGGGCCCCAGGTGCGCGACACCCCCTGGCTCGGGCATCGGGCGCTCGACGTACTGCGCCTGGCCACCCTCGCGGTGCGGCGCGACGACGAGGTGACGGGCAACGGAAGCGGCGGCGGCCGAGCCCAGGTGAGTGCGGACGATGTGCAGGCAGGCGTCGATCGCGGAGGCGGTACCGGCGGAAGTGAGCACGTCCCCGTGGTCGAGGTACAGGGCCGCGGCGTTGATCGTCACCTCGGGGCGCCGCTTCCCGAGCAGGGCGACCGCGGCCCAGTGGGTGACGACCTCCCGGCCGTCGAGCAGTCCGGTGTCGGCCACGGGAAAGGCACCGAGACACAGGCCGGCGACGCGGCTCCCGCGGGCGTGGGCCGCGCGGATCCGTGCTTTGAAGCTTTCTCCGGCCGGCGGGAGGTCGTCCGGCCAGGACGGAAGGACGACGAGGTCGGCTTGCTCGACCACTTCCGGCCCGGCCACGTCGTCCACGCGCAACCCCTCCGCGGTCCGGATGCCGTGCCCGTCGTCAGTCCACACCGTGGTGGTCCATGCGGGCGCCAGTTCTTGCCTGCTGACTTCGCCGAAGATCAGCAGCGGGGCGGCGAGGTGGAACATCGTCACGCCGTCGAAGGCGTGAACGGCAACCCGCATTTTCTGGCCCAATCTCATCGAGAGATGTCTTTTGCGCCACTCACGCTACCCGAACTCGCCGCGCGAAGCTGGGTGCTGACAACTTGTCACCACACTGAGGAGAGAACGGATGGCCGCGCCGCGCCGCGCACTGATCGTCGTCGATGTCCAGGGTGAGTACTTCGACGGAACGCTCCGGATCCAAGCCCCACCGCGGGAAGCGACGCTCGCCAACGTGGTGCGCGCGCTCGAGGTCGCCGAACGCGAGAACCTGCCGGTCGTCATCGTGCAGCACCAGCTCCCCGAGGGGGCGCCCGTCTTCGGCGAGGGAAGCCCGAGCTGGTCGCTGCACCCGGAGATCGAGCAGCGGGTACAGCCGGGCTGGAAGCGCGTCGTCAAGGAGAAGAGCAGCGTCTTCGCCGGCACCGACGTCGCGGCGTGGCTGGCCGGCCACGACGTCGACACCGTGACCGTCGTCGGCTACATGACGAACAACTGCGACATCGCGACGGCCGTCGGCGCCGAGGAACTGGGGCTGGCCGCCGAGGTGCTGTCCGACGCGTCGGGCGCCATCCACCTCGCCAACGAAGCCGGGAAGGTGCCGGCCGCGAAGCTCCACGAGGTCCTGATGGTGCTCCTGCAGTCGAACTTCGCCGCGGTCGCCACCACCGAGGCGTGGGCCACCGCGGTGGGAGCGGGCGAGCCGCTCCCCAAGAGCGACCTCGCCACCTCGGCAGCGCAAGGACGAGCAGCGTTCGCCGGTTAGACCGGATGGAGGGTGGCCCCTAATCGAACGGGACGTCGTTGTTGCGCCGGTCCTCAACGGGGCCGGCCCGCCGAGGACAGGTAGAAAGCGGACGCCGTACCCGCGAAGACAGCGGCGCGTTCGGCGGCGGCCAGTCCCACGGTCGCCGCCTCGTGGATGTGCCAGACGGCCTCGGCCGGGGTGGACAGCTCGCACACCGGCCAGTCGGAGCCGGCCATTACCCGCCACGGGGTGAACGCCGAGAGCAGGTGGTCGACCACTGGGAGCACCTCGTCGACCGGGCCGAGCCCGAGCAGGCCGGAGAGTTTGACGTACACATTGGGCAGTTCCGCGAGCGCCGTCAGCCACCGGGTCCACGGCCTGAGGTCGCCGGCGACCGGCGGGTTGCCCGCGTGGTCGACGACCAGGTCAACCTCGGGCAGGTCGCGGGCCAGCCGCAACGCCGCGTCCCACTGCGGCGGCTTGACGAGCAGGTCGTAGGTCAGCCCGGAGCGGCCGATCTCGGCGATGCCGCGCCGCACGTCGGTCCGGTCCAGCCAGTTCGGATCCGGTTCGGCCTGAACGGCGTGCCGCACCCCGCACAACTGCGCCCCGCCGCGTGCCCGGCGGAGGGCGGCGAGCCTGTCGGGTACGTCCGGCCCGGTGAGGTCGACCCACCCCACGACGCCGGCCACCAGGCCCGCGCTGTCCGCGGCCAGCTCGAGGAAGTCGAGGGTCTCCGCCTCGTCCGGGATCGTCTGGACCAGGATCGTCGCGTCGATGTCGCAGCGCTCGGCGACGTCACGCAATTCGGGTAGCCCGTAGGGCCCGCGGATGGCGGCGAGCCCCGGGCTGTCCAGGAACGGGCGCCGCCGGGTGGGGTTCCACAGGTGGTGGTGGGCGTCCAGGCGCACGGTCACACCACCCCGGCGTAGCGCGGCGACAGCAGGCCGCGGGCGACCAGGTCGGCCCACAATTCGTCCGGCGGGCACGGCAGCGCGAGGTTCTGCCGCACCTCCTCGGGCGAACTCATCCCGAGCACGACGCCCAGCACCGCGGGGTGTGTGCGGGGGAACCGCGCGGCCGCGGCGGGCAGGGTTGTGCCGTGCTCGCGGCAGACGTCGGCCAGTGCCCGGGCCTTGGCGAGCACCTCGGCCGGGGCCTGGACGTAGTCGTACCGGGCGTCCCGAGGCGGCTCGGCCCGCGCGAGTACACCGGAGTTGAAGACGCCGGCGGCGATGACGCCGACCTGCCGCCCGGCGGCGGTGGGCAGCAGGTCGGCCAGCGCGGGCTGCTCCAGCAGTGTGAAGCGGCCCGCACACATGACGAGATCGACATCGGTCTCGGCGACGAACCTGGCGAGCATCGCCGACTGGTTCATCCCCACCCCGACCGCGCCGATCACCCCCTGGTCGCGCAGGGCGCAGAGCGCGGGCACGGCCTCGGCGCTCGCCTGCTCCCAGTGGTCGTCGGGGTCGTGCACGTAGACGATGTCGATCCGGTCCACGCCCAGCCTGCGCAGGCTGGCTTCCAGCGACCGCGATACCCCGTCGCGGCTGTAGTCCCGCACCTGCCGCAGCGCGCCGGCATCGTCGAGTGCCAGCAGCCTTCCGACCTTGGTCGACAGCGTCCGGCCGGACCGGCCCGCCAGCGCGGCCCCCACCCGGCGTTCGGACAGGCCGAGTCCGTAGTGGGGTGCCGTGTCGTAGTAGCGGATGCCGCCGTCCCACGCCGCGTCGACGGTGGCCCGCGCCCGGTCGTCGCCGATCGGTTCGTAGAGGTCCCCGATCGGTGCAGCGCCGAAGCCGACGCCGCTGAGCACCACGCCCGGACGCCGGGGGACGCGCACCGTGGTGATCATCGAGCCTCGGTGCCCGCGCCGTTGGCCCGCCAGAGCTCGTACTCGCGCCGGGTCTCCTCGGTGAGCGGGTAGTAGTCGCGCAGCGGGGCGCCCTGGTCGATGCGCATGCGGCTGAACACCTCCCACTCCTCGTGGGCGGCGGCGTCGGCGAGCAGGCGCTCCGCGCGGCCGCGGGGCACGACGACCGCGCCGTCGTCATCGGCGACGACGTAGTCGCCGGGCAGCGTGAGCACCCCGCCCACGGCTACGGGCACGTTGTAGGCCCACGGGAACATCTCGGTCTGCGAGGCGTAGTGCGGAGTCGCCCCGGTGCACCAGACCGGCACGTCGAGCCGGCTCACCCTGGGGACGTCCCGGATGCGGCCGTCCACGATGAGCGCGGCGCCGCCGCGGTTTTTGAAGTAGCGCACGAGCATGTCGCCGAAGCAGCCGGTGGTGTTGCTGCCCTTGGCTTCCACGACGAGGACGTCGCCGGGCTGGATCTCGTCGAGGACGGCCCACAGCGCGGTGGTGCGCTCGATGTACTCCTGGGTGACCCCGTCGGCGATGTCCTCACGCTGCGGCATGAACTGCAGCGTCACGGCGCGGCCGACGGCTTTCTGGCCCCGGTTGAGCGCGACGGGGCCGTCGATCCAGGTCCGGCGCACGCCCTGGGAGTTCATCCGCGCGCACGCGGTCGCCGCGCTGACCCCGTGGAGCCGGCGGACCAGCTCCGCGTCCGCCGGCGGCGGCGCGTCCCCGCGCACCGGGATGTCCCACACCCGGTTCGGCAGGTTGTCTTGGCCGGTGCTCATGAGGCCCCCTTGGTCGTTGCCGTGCTGTGCCGCGCCCGGTTGGCGCGCACCGTGATGCGAAGGTCGAGCCGGATGCGGTGCCCAGGGGGAAGCTCGATCTCCACCTCGGTCGCGCCGACGGCGGCCGTCCCGAAGACGGGCTGCGCCACCGGCGCGGTGTAGGCCGTCGGGGCTCCCGGGTACTCGGTCTCGGCCCCGCTGTAGTGGATCTCGTCGATCCGGTCGGCGCCGAAGCCGCCGGCCCGGACGACGACCCGCCGGGTGGCGGTCCCGGCGAGGTTCACCAGCTCCAGGCAGGTACGCCCGGCCTCGACGGTGTCGACCAGGGCGGCCACGTCCGCCGGCAGTCCGGGGCGGCCGGTCTCGGCGTCGGCGTAGGACACCCGGAAGGGCAGCAGCCCGCCGTTGAACAGCACCTGCGGAGTGCCCGTGGTGAGCTGCAGCAGGGCCTCGGTGGTGACGGGGTTGTGCCGCTGCCAGTGGTGAATGTTGCGGTCCCGGACCTCCCCGGTGTCGCGGGCGATCAGGGCCAGCCTGCGCCGGACCTGCGAGAGCGCGACGCCGAGGATTCGCTCCGGGTAGTCCGGGTTGTCGCCCTGGAGGTAGGCGATCCAGGGCGCCTCGTGGCCCGCGTCCTCCTTGTTGCGGAAGTCGTGCACGGTCCGCCAGTCGTAGCCGGCGCGTTCGCGCAGGTCGGTGATCCGCTTCCAGTCGGCGTCGGACAGGCTCGCCTGCCACAGCCACACCGGCATGGTCAGCTGCGGCGGCTGGAAGTCGAACCACCCGCCGAGACCGTGCCGGTTGGGCACCAGGAAGGTCGGCGTCGCGGTCTCCTCCCCCAGTTCCGCGGCCCACCGGGCGCGCAGCGGGGTGTCCGAGTCGTCGACCGGCCGGTCGACACCGTGCCGGTACACCAGGTCAAGCAGGGACCGGGCGAGGTCGAGCCGGCCGGGATCGCCGGTGAGCAGCGCCGCGTTGAGGACGGCGACGCACACCGCCATCCCGATGCTGTAAAGCCCGTGCGGCCAAGTCCAGCCGTAGTTGCCGCCGTACCAGCGGCCACCGTGCAGTTCGCCGACCACTCCGGACGGCCCGACGTTGTCGGGCACGATCCCGCCGTTGGCCGCCGCACGGGCCGCCCAGGCGTCGAGGTACTCCAACGCCCACTCGCGGAACCGCTCGTCGTGCCCGTACAGCCAGGCGTTGGCGGCGAGGCTGGTCGCGGTGAGGTTGACCGCGACGTCACCCTGGCCGAGCCGGTCCCACATCGCCTTGCCCATGGCGTCCGCGTTGGCGGGATCGGCCAGATCTTCCCAGCTGTCCACGCCGGGGACGTCCTCCAGCGGCAGGCCGTAGGGCTGCATGTTGGTCAGCTCCGCGCCGTAGCTGCGCCAGTTCTCGCAGACGCCGTGGCGCGGTCCTCCCCCGCCGTTGTGGGGTGCCCGGATCATCCGGTCGGCCTGGTCGTAGTTCCCCGTCGGCGAGTCCGGCAGGTACAGCTCGGCGAACCGGACGGCGCGGCCGCGGAACGACTCGTCGGCCGGGTCGGCCGCGCACAGCGACAAGAACACGGTTAGCTGCTCGCCGATGTGGAACCAGTCGTAGCCGAGCTCGAATTCGCCGGCGAGGTAACCGCGCCGGTCCAGCTGCTCGGTGACCGCCTCCCAGTGCCGCTTCGTCGCCGCCAGCAGTTCGGCCGATCCGCCCAGCTGGTAGAGCACGCCCCAGCCGGTGAACGCCTCGTAGAAGTCGTCCGCGCCGTCGCGCGGCTGCATCGAGCCGGTGTAGTGCAGTGACCCGTCCGGCTCGCAGTAGCGCGCTTCGTACACCCGCCAGGCCTCGTCCAGCGCATCGAACAACACCCGCTGGAGCACCGCCCAGGTGGGTGCTGCCCCGAGGGGCTCGGTCGCCACGATCCTCGTCATCCCTTGACAGCTCCCGTCGACAGGCCGCCGATGATGTAGCGCTGCAGCAGCACGAAGGCGATCAGCGGCGGCGCCGCCGCCAGCAGCAGCGTCGGGAAGACCACGGTGTAGTCGGTGCTGTACTCGCCCACCGCGGCGTAGATGCCGGTCGTGATCGTGTACAGGCCGCTGCTCGGGCCCAGGATGATCTGCGGGTTGGCGAAGTCGTTCCACACCGAGAACGTGTTGAGGATGACCATGGTGGCCACTACGGGCCGCATCAGCGGGAAGATCACCGACCAGAACGTGCGGTGTGCGCCCGCTCCGTCGATCGTCGCGGCCTCGTCGAGGCTGCGGGGGATCGTGCTGATGTAGCCGGTGTAGAGGAACACCGAGAACGGCAGCGTCAGGGCCGTCTCGAACAGGACGAACCCGGGGATGGAGTTCATCAGCCCGAGGAACTTCAGCGTGTAGACGACCGGGATCAGCAGGACCTGGCTGGGGATGAACGTGCCGGCCACGAAGAGCAGCAGAAGCATCCGGTACGGCCGCCGGGTCCGGCGGGAGATGACGTAGGACACCGGGCCCGCGAGGAGGACCGACAGCACGTTGACCAGGACGACGAACAGGATCGTCACGGCGTAGCCCTTGACGATGTCGAAGTCCGGATTGGACAGTGCCTTGCCCAGGTACTCGGTGGTCAGCAGGTCCGGCGACAGCGAGAAGGGATCGGTGACGATGTCCTGTTGCGCCTTGAACGCGTTCACCACCAACAGGTACATCGGTACCAGCATCAGCACCGTCACCACGCCCATGAAGCCGAGCTTGAGTGCCTTCACTTCGCCACCGCCTTGTCTGCGCCCGACCGCAGGCGGGACACCGTCAGGGCCAGCAGGCCCGTCACCACCATGAGCACGACGGACTGGGCCGAGCCGAACCCGAGCGCGCTGTTGGCGAACGAGTCGGACAGGATCAGGTACGCCGCGGTCTGCGTGGAGCCCGCGGGACCGCCGCCGGTGAGCGACACGACGATGTCGTAGGTCTTGAGCAGAGTCACCAGCGAAAGCACGATGTTGACCGTCACCACCGGGGCCAGGCTGGGCAGCGTCACGTGCCAGAAGGTCTGCCACCGGGACGCGCCGTCGATTTCCGCGGCCTCCAGCAGCTCCTGGGGCACTGTCTGCAGCCCGGCGATGTAGAGCACGAGGTTCACGCCGAAGCCGAACCACACGATCACGCCGGTGAGCGTCGCCCTGGCCCACGTCGGATCGGACAGGAACGGCAGGACTTCACCGCCCGCCTCGGTGACGAAGGTGTTCACCACGCCGGTGGTGCCCAGCAGCGCGCTCCACAGGAAGCCGACGACCAGGGCACTGAGGACGTGGGGGTAGAACAGGACCGCCCGGAAGGCGGAGTTGAGCCGGGACTTCCGGTGCACCAGCATCGCGAAGCCGAGTCCGAGGGCGTTGAGCAGGACCGTGCCGGCCCCCGCGATGATCAGCGTCGTCACCGCCGCGGTGAGCACCTCGCCCACGCGGAAGAGGCGCAGGTAATTGCCCAGTCCGACGAAGCCGGGGTTCGCGCTGTAGCCGTCCCAGTCGGTCAGGCTCAGGTAGACCGACAGCCCGGCCGGGATCACGATCATGACCACGAACAGCGTGAGGGCGGGCAGGACCATGGACGCGGTGGCGAGCCGGGCCCGGGCGGCGACTGCACGCCTGCTCGGGAGCGTCCGTCCGGGCCGGCGGACCGGACCCGCGCCTGCGCCCGCAGCGGGTCCGGTCCTCACCGACAGAAGGTTCCGCGTCATCAGTGCGACGCCATCCAGCTGTCGATGCCTGCGGCCACGTCGGCGGGCGACTTGCCGGTGTACAGCCCCTGGGCCTGCTTGTTCCATTCGGTGTTGAAGCCCGCGGGCAGGCGGACCGATCCCAGGCCCTCGGCGTGCGGGAACTGCTTCGGCGCGGCGTCCAGCAGGCGCTGCACCTCGGTGCCGAGCGGGCTCAGCCCGGCCGCGAAACCCTTGCGGAGGTTGCCGTCCTGACGCAGCTGCTTCTGGATCGCGGCCTTGTCGGTCGTCAGGTACTTGACCAGCTCGACGGCCAGCTCACGCTTCTTGGTGCCCTTGGTGATCATGTACGGCATCGCGACGCTCACGCCCATCGGCGCGCTCGCGGCGTCACCGGTCGCCGGCGGCGCGGCGAAGACACCGACCGGGAACGACGGCTTGCTGCTGTCGGCCGTTGCGACGAACCAGCTCCCCAGGATGTACATCGCGGACTTGCCTTGGAAGAAGTTGGCGGGCGCGGTCTTCTCGTCGAGGCCCAGCGCGTTCTTGTCGAGGTAGCCCTTGTCGATCCAGCTCTTGTAGCGTTCGAGGATGGGCAGGTAGGTCTGGCCCGGGGTGGTCTTCTTCGCCAGCACGTCGGCGTACCAGGTGGGGTTCCGGCCGAACACGGTCGGGTCGGCGAACTCGGTGAGCTGGGTGCCGGTCACCCAGCTGCCCGCGGTGCGCAGCGGCAGGTAGCCCGCGTCCTTCAGCTTGCCCAGGGCGGCCTCGAACTCGTCGAGCGTGGCCGGCGCCTTCGCGATGCCCGCCTTGGCGAAGGCGTCCTTGTTGTAGAACACCAGGGACTGGGCCTGGACGCCCACGCCGACGGAGTAGGTCTTGCCGTCCACCTTGGCCTCGTCGACCAGCGGGGTGTCCTTGACCCACGGCTGGTCGGTCAGGTCGAGCATCTGCGGGGCCAGCGTCTTGTCGGCGCTCAGCGTCTCGACGACGTCCGGCGCGTCGCCCGCGGCCAGCAGGCGCGGCAGCGCCTCCTTGACCGACGGGGCACCCGGCTCGATCTTCACGGTCACCCCTGGGTGCGCGTCCTCGAAAGGCTTGACCACCTCGCGCCAGAAGTCCTTGGTCAGGTTCGAGGTGACGTTGACGAGCACGCGCACCTCGCCGGTCTGGCCGCCCGCCTGGGGCGAACCGGAGTCGGACGAGTCCTTGAACCCGGAGCCACAGGCCGACAGGGCGAGCAGCCCTGCCGCGGTGACGGCGGCGACGAGCCGTCTGCTGACAGAACGTGACATTAAGGGGTCCTCCGCTTACTTCCGGTCTCGGGCCCGAAACCGCTCCGTCCCGTGGCGGTAACACTCGCGTTCGGTGAAGGGAGACGATGCAGCGGGATCGCCGAAGTTGTCAACGAATAGGTGGTGATGAGGGTCGATCGAGTCATAAGTCCGTCGAGCAACTCTGGACATCCGGCTGTGCGGGCTGGACCATCGCCAACTATGCCGGTCCCCGGACGTCCCCCCGTACCGCTGGTGCTCTCCGCGACAGAGCGTCGCCAGCTCGCAGAGCTCGCCGACTCCGTCGACAGCCCCAACCTTGCCCTACGCGCGAAAATCGTCCTGTTGTGCGCCGACGGCCGGGCCAACAAGGACGTCGCCACCGCCCTCGACATCACCCCCGCGACGGTCGGCAAGTGGCGGCAGCGGTTCGTTCGCCTGGGATCCAGCGGCCTGCGCGACGGCGTGCGCGGCGGACGGCCGCGCCTGCTCGACGGGACCCGGTTGAACGGTGACGGCCGCCCTGCCAGCACCCGGGAGCTGGCCGCCCGGTTCGGGGTGTCGCAGTCGACGATTTCCCGGCGCACCCGCGACACGACCGTGCACCGCCACCCGCGGCTGCCGGATCCCGTCCCGGTGGTCGCGCGCGAAGCCACGCTGCTGTCGGACCACGCGTACGAGGCTGTGCGCGGTTGGATCATCACCGGGCAGTTGCCGCCCGGCTCCCGGATCGTGGAGTCCGATGTGGCCGGAGCGCTGGGGACCAGCCAGACCCCGGCCCGCGAGGCCATCCGCAGGCTCGCCCTCGAGGGGCTGATCACTCACCGTCCTCGGCTCGGAAATTTCGTCACCGAGATCTCCCAGGTCGAAGCCCGTGAGGCCCGGGAGGCCCGTGTGCTGCTGGAGACCGCCGCCGCCCGCCGGGCCACCGGCAGGCTGACCCCGACCGAGGTCAGCAGGCTCCGGCTCGAGGTCACACACATGAGCAATGCCGCGAGGAGCAACGACATCGTCGCGTTCCGCGAGGCCGACCTGCGTTTCCATCGGCTGGTGTGCGCGCTCGGGGGGAACTCGATGCTGCTGCGCCTGTGGACGACCATCGAGCCCGCGCTGTGGCAGCTGCAGGTGGTGTCCAGCGCGATGTTCACCGGCGACTGGAACCTGATGGCGGCTCGGCACGGCGAACTCGTCGATGCGTTGGTGGGCCACGATCCCAACGAGGCGGTACGCCTGTTCACCGCCCACGGCATGGGGCAGTCCTCGACCACTCGCCCGCGCCGCTCCGGCCCGGCGACGCCATGAGGCCGGCGGAAGCCGCCCACTGGACACGAAAACTCCGGTGCCGGCCGCGAGCACGACCGCCACCCGCGACCGCATTCCCGCTATTACCCGCTCGTCCGGCGTTTCGCGCCCGCCCGCACCCCTGTTTTCCCTTGCCAGAAAGCCGAATTACAAGGATGTGACTTGGTGACACGCGAAGTGAAACCGTTGAGAAAGATCATCACCATGTTGGCGGGTGCCGCGGTGGCGACGGCCGCGGCCATCACCTTCGCGCCCGGCGCGGCGGCGGCGGCGACCGATTTCTCCGTGGCGACGACCGGGAGCGACACCACCGGTGACGGAACGGCCGCGAACCCGTGGAAGACAGTGCAGAAGGCCCGTGACTCGATCCGCAGCATGCTGCCCGCCATGACAGCGGACATCAGGGTGAATCTCGAGCCGGGCAGTTACCACCAGACCAGCACGATCGAGTTCACCGACGCGGACTCCGGCCGCAACGGCCACGACGTGGTCTACCGGTCCAGCGGCGGCACCGGCAGCGCCCAGCTGGTCGGCGGGACACCGGCCACCGGGTGGTCGCCGTACCAGAACGGCATCTACCGGACGAACATCGGCGCGAACAAGTCGGTCAACACCCTCTACGTGGACGGCGACCGGGCGACCCTGGCGCGATTCCCGAACCGGCAGAATGACATCGACTTCCCGATGGCCCAGGCGCCGTACCTGAACTCGCCCGGTGTGGCCGGGTCCTACACCCAGCTGAGCTACAACGCGGGCGACCTCGCCGGTGTCGACTTTTCCGATCTGTCGACCATGACCGTCGGTTTGTGGCCGGGCGGCGGACTGGACTGGGCCTGGTACACCGAACGCACCCCCATCGCGAGCGTCGACACGACCGCACGAGTGATCACCCTTGCCCGCAGCGCCCGCTACACCTTGCAGAAGTCGCGGTTCTTCGTCCAAGGCGCACTGAGCCTGCTCGACGCGCCGGACGAGTACTTCTACGACAAGGTCTCCGGCTACCTGTACTACAAGCCGAAGTCCGGCACCATAGCCGGCAAGAACGTCATCGTGCCCGCCGTACAGAAGCTGGTCTCCGTGCGCGGCAGCTCGGCATCGGCACCCGCGCACAACATCACCTTCGACGGCCTGACCATCCGCGACACCGACTTCACCGCCGACTTCCGGCACGGATGGGTCCAAGCCGGCGACTCCGGAGAGGGCCACAAGTACCCTCGCTACGACCGGCAGATCAACCTGCCGCAGCACCGGACCGGCATGGTGTTCCTGGAGAACACCGACAACGTCACCGTCACCGACTCACACCTCACCAACGCCGGGTACTCCGCGATCTACCTTCTGAAAACCAACCACGACAACATCTTCAGCAACAACTGGATCGACAGGATCGGCCACTCCGGCGTCTTCCTCGAAGGCCAGTACCCCGGCGAAGGCGACACCCAGTACGGGAACACGGTGTCCAACTCGGTCATCTCGCAGGTCGGCGAGCTGGTCGGCTCCGCATCCGGCGTGGTCCTCGCCGACTCCAGCCGCAACACGGTGTCCCACCTGGACATCTTCGACACGCCACGGTACGCGACAGCGATCTACGCGGACCGCGACGTCGACCCCGACAGTGACGACTACGCCAGGAACAACCTGATCGAATACGTCAGGGTGCACGACGCCGGCCAGGACAGCGGCGACACCGCTCCGGTGTACATGTTCGGCATCTCCGACACCCAGCCCTACGCCACGAACACGGTCAACCAGGTCACGATCACCGGCGTCCGAGCACACCCGTCCATGAAAGACTACAAGCCGATGGGGGTGTACACCGACAACGACTCGTTCGGGCAGACGTTCTCGAACGTCCAGGTCTACGACACCCAGGACGACCCCTTCCACTCGAACGACTCGGGCTCGCACCTCCTGAACAACGTCAGCTGGGCGCCGGGCTTCAACGCCTCAGCGATGCAGTACGCCCGCATCGGCGTCGACTCGTCCTTCCCCTACCCCGGCGCCGCGAACTTCACCGGCGCGTTCACCAACGGGCTGGCGAACTGGTCCACCGGCAAGGGCACGCCGGGCACCAGCACCACGGTGACCCACGGCGGTGGGTCGAGCTTCGCCCAGTCCGGTGACACCAGCGTCATCCATACCGGCTTCGTCCAAGCCCAGCGCAAGCGGGTGTCGGTGTGGTTCCACGACGACACGAGCCAGACCTCGCTCGACGCGATGGCCCGGGCCGACAAGGACGGCTGGGACGGTCCCGAGTGGCGCGCGCTCGGCGTCCGGACCGCCACCTCCGCGGACAAGTACGTCTACCGGTCCGGCGCCACCACGACGGCGACCTCGGTTCCGCGCACGACAGGGTGGCACGAGTTCACCTTCGACTACACCTCCGGCACCGGCGTGGACCTCTTCATCGACGGCCGGCTCGTCGCGTCCCCGACCGGGGTCACCGAGTTCGACGGCATCGCGCTCGGCGACTGGTGGACCGACTCGGCCGCGGGCACCGCCTACTGGGACGACATCAGCGTCGCCTCCTTCGCCCAAGATTTCGAGCACGGCCTGGGCACCTTCACCGCGGCCAAGGGCACCGCCACCCTGACGGCCGTCGGCCAGAGCGGCGCCGCGTCCTACGGCACCGACGAGGACACCGACGTCATCACCACCAAGCTGCGCGGAAAGAACTACCAGCTCGCCTCGGTGTGGTTCTACGACGACGCCGCCGACACCAGCGTCCAGTCCATGGCGCGGGTGGACGAGGGTCCGTCCGACGACGCGAGCTGGCGTGGCCTGGGCGTCAACACCTCGGTGTCGGCCACCAAGTACGTCTACCGGGTCAACGGCACCAGCACGGCGAGCACCGTGACCCGGACGACCGGATGGCACCAGGCCACCTGGGACTACCGGTCCGGCGCGGGAGTCACCATGTCGATCGACGGCCAGGCGCTCACGACCGCGGCGGGCATCCGCCAGTTCGACACGATCTCCCTGGGCGACTGGTGGGGCGACGGCAACGTAGGCCCGCTCCGCTTCGACAACGTGGTGGTCTCCCACAGCTGACGAACCCGGCTCGCGGTGGGCGTTCCGGCGCCCACCGCGGGCTTTTCCCCGCCACACAACAGGAGTGCTGCATGGCGACCGTCATCTCCGCACCCGGCTCAAGCCCGGCCGGGAACTCGACTACGAAGCCGCACACCGGCTTCTGCCCGACGACATCCGCGACGACCTCGTGCACCGCTGCGTCATCGCCGGCGGGGCGGCACCTTCCTCTGCGCGTACCGGTAGTTTGTCAACGATCTGAGCCGACAGCGGTTGTCTAGACTCATTTACCTGAGTATCAGGAATCCTGTCCTTGATCGGCCAATTACCCGCCAGTAGATTGCGGGCATGCCCCCAGGTCAGCGCCATCCACGCGGACGAGCCGCAGTTGTTCTTGTCATGTCGGTGTTTCTGCTCATCGTCGTCCCGGCGTCCGCCGGCATGGCGTCGCCGGCGTTCGGAGATCAGGTGACCGTCACGCAAGGCCAGTTGCAGGGCAAGACCGATTTCGACAGTCGTCAGTTCCTCAACATTCCCTACGCGGCACCGCCGACGGGGGCGTTGCGGTTCCGACCGCCGCAGCCGCCCTCGTCGTGGCCAGGTGTTCGCGATGCCACCCGTCAAGGCAACATCTGCCCGCAAAGCCTGCCATTCGGCAATGTGAGCGAAGACTGCTTGGTGCTCAACGTGATCACGCCGCCGGCGGCGAAGTCCACGAACCTCCCGGTGATGGTGTGGCTGCACGGCGGCGCATACACCCTCGGCTCCGGCGCGGGGTACGACCCAAAACCGCTGGTCACCAAAGGTGACGTCATCGTCGTCACGGTGAACTACCGCCTCGGCTCCTTCGGCTACCTTGCCCTGCCCGGCCTGGCCACGGAGTCCGGCACCACGGGCAACTACGGTGTCCTCGACCAGCAGGCCGGCCTTCGCTGGATACGTGACAACATCGCCGCCTTCGGCGGTAACCCGCGCAACGTCACGATCTTCGGAGAGTCGGCGGGCGGGCACAGCGTCTGTATGCAGCTGATCTCCCCGACCGCGGCGGACCTGTTCCACAAGGCCATTTCCGAAAGCGGTGGCTGCGTCGGCACAGCCCTCGGCCCGGCACCGTTGAACACCGCGTACTCCGTCGGTGATTCCTTCGCGAAGAAAGTCGGTTGCCCGGACGCCGCCGCACAGGTCGCTTGCCTACGCGGCAAGCCGATGAACGAGCTGATCAAGGCGCAGGGCGAGGCACTTCCGCTGCAGGCCGAGCTGAGCTGGACGCCAACGATCGACGGAAAAGTCATCAAAGAGCCCACACGGGACGCGGTGGCCGCCGGCCGATACAACAGGGTCCCCATGATCAGCGGAACCAACAAGAACGAGGGAAACCTGTTCGTCGCGCTCGGCTGGCACCTCGGCAAGCTACGGCGGCCCACCGCGACCGAACTGGAGACGGAGATCCGCGCCAGAGCGGGTTCGGTCACTCCCGAATTGCTGGCGGCCTACCGGCCTGAGGCGCCGGACAACGCGGACGCGGCCATGTCCGGCGTGATCACCGATGGCGCCTTCGCCTGCCCGAACGAATCGCTGGTGCGGACCATGACCTCACAACCCGGACAAGCCGTCTACCAATACGAGTTCGCCGACCCACACCCGCCCTACTCGTTCCTGGACCCGCTCATGCCCCTGGAAGATTTCCATTCCGCCGAACTGTTCTACCTGTTCGGCACCGTGCAAGGACTCCCGTCCCTGCTGGACCTCCGGCAGAACCGGCTGTCACAGCAAATGATCGGATACTGGACAGAGTTCGCCACCACCGGCAACCCGAACGGTCCCGGACACCCCGCCTGGCCGGCAGCCACCACGGCCACACCGTCCCCTGTCCAGCACCTGACCTCGGAAGGCACCAGTCCCCGCACGACGTTCCCCGCCGACCACCACTGCAATCTCTGGTAAAGGTCAACTGCAGGCTTCCGCAGAGGAAACACGAGCAACATCAGGCCGAGCCAAACGTGGAGAGCACTGCCCCCGGCCTCTGTGGGCAATATACCCAGGTTCGGCGGTCGAGACCGGTCAGCTCAACCCGCGACGGCTTCGACGAGCCCGGGCGTCCTGCATCCGCTGGACGTGCGGACCCTGCTCGAGGTCCTGGGGCGCCTGACCGGCAACGGCGCCACCGTCGTCGTCATCGAACACGACCTCGACATGATCGCGAACGCCGACCACGTCATCGACATGGGACCCGGCGGCGGCGAATTCGTCGCGACGGCCACGCCCGCCGAGATCGCCGACACCGCCGGCCGTTGCCTCCGGGAACATCTCACCCGGGCCGCACGCTGAAGGTTCACCACGGCGGCGGTCCGCTGCTGCCGCCGTCGACGGCGAGTGCCGTCCCAGCGGTCACCGCCCTCGACCCGGCCACGCTCAGCCGAGTTCCGGACATCATTCCTTGGTCCCGCCCGCGAGCATGCCGGACACGAGAGCCCGCTGGGAGAACAGGAACACCAGCAGCACCGGCAAGATCGTCACCAACGCGGCCAGCGCCAGCTCCGGGCGGAGAATCTGGTTCGCCGTTCCGGCCGAGGTGTTGAACACCGCCGAGGCACTCAGCAGCGTGCTGAGTCCCACCTGCGCCGGGTACTGCTGGCTGTCGGGCAGCATGACGAACGGCAGGAAGAAGTTGTTCCAGTTGCCGACGAAGCTGAAGAAGCTGACGAGAGCGATCACCGGACGCGCCAGAGGCAGCGCGATCCGGGTGAACACCTGCAGTTCGGTGCAGCCGTCCATCCGGGCGGCCGCGAGCAAGTCGGCGGGCACGGTCGACGAATAGTAGATGTAGGTGAGGTAGACCCCGAACGGGAAGAACGACATCGGGAGGATCACCGACCAGATGGTGCCGGTCAGGCCGACGGCGTCGACCTCCAGGTACAGCGGCAGCACGATCGCCGCGTCGGGCATGATCATCACGACCAGCGTGAGGGTCAGCAGCAGCCGGCGGCCGGCGAACTTCGTCAGCGCCAGTGCGTACCCCGCCGGGACCGCGGTGAGCAGGGTCAGTGCCAGCGCCACGAAGGCGTAGACCGCGGAGTTCTTCATCCACAGCAGGATCGCTCCGTCCTGGAAGTTCACCAGGTTGTGCCAGGCCTGCGTGAGGCCGGTCCAGGTGCCGATCGAGAACGGGTGCGCCCGGATGATCTGCGCGTCGCTCTTGGTGGTCGCGAGGACCAGCCAGAGCACGGGCAAGGCGAAGAACAGCAGGAAGGCGCCGGTGACCAGGAGCCAGCCGAGCCGACCGAACCACTGCCCCGCCGGGCGATGGGCCGGGGCGCCCTTGACGAGCGTGATCACGGTTCACTCCCTTTCGAACAGCCCGCTGCGGAAGACCACCAGCGCGGCGCAGACGAGGCCCAGCGCGAGCAGGTCCACGGCCAGCGCCGCGGCGCCGTTGAAGTCACCGGCCTGGAAGGCGTACAGGTAGGACAGCTGGTTCGGCGACCACCCCTCGGGGATCACCCCGAAACTGGCCGTGGACACCAGCTGCGGCTCGACGAAGAGCTGGCTTCCCGTCGCGAAGGCCAGGATCAGCATGTAGGCGATCCACTTGCGCAGCATCGGCAACTGGATGCTGACGGCGGTCCGGAAGACACCCGCCCCGTCGATCCGCGCCGCCTCCAGCAGCTCGCCCGGAATGTTGTTGAGGGCGCCGTACATCACGATGATCCAGCCACCCGCGCCTGTCCAGAACGCGATCACGGTGAACAGCACGGGCAGGTGGCCGGGCTGGACGACCGTCGCCAGCGACGTCCAGCCGAACGTCCGCAACAGGAACCCGACCGGGCTGGCGGCCGGGTCCAGCAGGATGAGCCACAGCACCACGCTCGCGGCACCCGCCAGCGCCCCGGGCAGGTAGTAGGCGAACCGCAGGACCGCGCCGGTCCGCCGCATCCGGCCGTGCAGGAGCAGGGCCAGGCCGACGACGAGGATCATCAACGAGGCCAGCCAGATCACGACGTACACCAGGATGTTCGCGAACGCCGCGGCGAACCGGTAGTCGGCGAAGGTGCGCGTGAAGTTGCCGAACCCGACCAGCTGCGAACGCGAGTTGGAGAACGACAACCAGAGCGCGTACAACGTCGGCAGGACCCCGAACGCGAGCAGCAAAACCACATAGCCGGCGACGAAGACGTACCCTGCCTTGCCCGAGCGCCGGTCCCGCACGACGGTCACCTCAATTCACCTTGTAGCCCAGTGAAGCCGCCTTGTTCTCGATCGCCGTCTGCCATTCTCCGACGACCGAGGCGATCGTGCGCCCGCTGTTGATCGCGGGCACCACCGTGGCGGCGTAAATCGCTTCCTGGCTGTATTGGGTCGCCGACCAGCCCGGCCAGATCCGGCCGGCGGCCTGGGCGAGCGGGCCTGATACGTCGTCGGCGAAGTACCCGGTGGCCTGCTGCTTGGCCAGCCATGCGGTGGCCGCCGTGCGGTACGCCGGGTAGGTGGACGCTCCGCTCTGCGCTTCGTCCGAACTGGTCACCCAGGTCACCAGATCGCCTGCGGTCTTGAGGTTCTTGCTGTGCGAGGAGACGTACCACACGCCGCCGCCGACGTTGCCGGTGTAGGTCTCGCTGTCGCTCGCGTACTTCAGCGGTGCCGCCGCGGCGATCTGCCCGGCCGGGATCTTGAAGGTGGAGTTGAACAACACCTGTCCGTACCAGGACGGCCCGGGAGTCATCAGCAGCTTGGTGGACTGGTCCTTGATGAATCCGGCGTCGAAGACACTCGCCTTGGCCAGTGAACCGGCCCCGATCAACGTGTCCAGGATGGACACCGCGCGGCCGCACTTGGGACTCTTCAGGTCTACCGTGACGTTCTTGCCCCCGCTGATCGTCGAAGCCGGGCACTGGCCGGCCCACAGGTAGATCTCCGGGGTCCACGGGTCACCCGCCGTGCCGACCAGGTAGCCCGGGTGTTCCTTCGCCACCCGCTGCCCGAGCTGCTGGTAGTCCTCCCAGGTTTGCGGAACCTGGTAACCGAACTCGTCGAGGAGTCTTTTGTTGTACCACAGCACGACCTGGGCGATGTCGTTGCGGACGCAGTAGACGTGGTCGCCGACCTTGCAGGGGTCGAGCGCACCGGGCGAAAACCCGTCGAGCACCTTCCGGTCGACGATCCCCTGGTTGACCGGCGCGGCGTAAGGGGTCTTGCCGTAGGCGGCCCAAGCGGTGTCGCTGAGCGTCGCGCTGAAGGCCACGTCCGGCCAGCCGTTGCCGGTGCGGTCGAACAACTGGACCTTGGTCTGCAGGTCGGTGGCGCCGTTGGCGTTCCCGCTGTAGGTGACGATCTTGAGCTTGGCCTGCGGGTGGGTCCGCTGGTAGGCCTCGACGACCGGTACCCGGGTGGCGTCCACCCAGACCGTGAGCTCGCTGCCTTCTTCCTGGGTGGCCGGGGCGAACCCGCCCGAGGACGACGTGGCCGGTTGCGGATCGGCGCTCCCGCAGGCGGTGAGCAGGAGCGCGGCAGCGGAGACCGCGACGGCGCCCACCCAGTTTCTGGTATTCATCGTCGAATTCCTTCCTCGGGTTCCGATGGCCGGGTCGCCGGCCTGAGCTCACACGTGGGCAGCCAGTGCGGCGGGATAGTCCAAATGGGACGGCAGGCCGACACCGGGTGCCTGGGGCGCGCGCACCAGCCCGTCGGCGCCGACGCAGTCTTCCCGGCGGACCTGGGTGGCCGTGATCAACGATTCGTAGTAGGTGTTGTTCGGTACGGCCATGCACAGGTGCTGGTGCGGGATGATGGGCCCGTGCACCTCGGCGCGCAGCCGGTAGGCGTCCGCGAGATGGGCGATCCGCATCGCCCCCGTGAACCCGCCGCGCAGCTCCGTACTCGTGCGCACGCCCGCGGTGGCGGCGCCACTGGCCACGAAGTCCGCCGTGTTCATGTGCGCGCCGTCGGAGGTTTCCCCGACCAGCAACGGAACCGCGACCTTCTCGCCGAGCCACTTGTAGGCCGTCACGCTGAACTCGCGCATCGGCTCCTCGTACCAGAGGTAGCCGGCGTCGGAGAGGACGTGGCCCAGGCGGATCGCGTCGGCGAGGTCGAATCCGGCGGAACCGTCGTAGGCCAGCGGAAAGTCGTCGCCGACGTGCTCCCGCAGCGCCGCGCACAGCTTCGCGTCGCGCCGCCAGTCGCCCCAGGCATGCAGCTTGATGGACGTGAACCCGAGTTCCCGCACCTGATCCGCGACGTCCAGGTACTCCTCGACCGTCCCGAAGGTGACGGTCGAGGCCTGCGCCGGGATCTCCGTCCGGTAGCCACCCAGCAGCTGCCACACCGGCTGGGCCACGACCTTGGCCGCCAGGTCCCACAGCGCCACGTCCGCCAAGCCCAGTACGTACAGCGGCATTTCCTCGACTCGGTCCAGCTCCCACATCCGGTGCCAGAGCCATTCACGCTGGTACGGGTCGGCCCCGATCAGTTCGGTCCGGAGCAGCCGGTCGACGATGTCCTGCACGATCACTCCCTTGCGAGGAGCGAAGGCCACACCTTCGGCACCTTCGTCGGTGCAGATCCGCAGGACCGCGCCCATCCCGTCGGGCCACGACCCCGGGAGCCCCTGCCGCCAGGCGAAGGGCGGATTCGGCCCCGGAACCCGCACGAGGTGACACTCGACGTGGGTGATGCGCACAACGGGCTCCTTCGGGCGCCGATGCCGATGCCGATCCGGCATCGGGAGGTGCTCAGCGGGGGCTACTTCATCATATGAATTACGTATGTGCAAGAGGGTATGCTCCGCCCATGGGAGATCTCGCGAGAGGCACGATCCACGGACGGCCGGCAACGGCTCCGCCCACCGGCGAAACCCTCGGCCCGGTCAAACCGAAGCGTGCCGGGCGGCTGGGCGACACCGTGGTGACCCACCTGGTGGACCGCATCGTCTCGGGGACCTATCCCGTGACGTCGGCCCTGCCCGTCGAGTCGGACCTGTGCGAAGAATTCGGCGTATCCCGCACCGTGATCCGGGAATCCGTCAAGCTGCTCGAAGAGAAGGGCCTGGTGAAGGCAACGCCGGGCCGCGGCACGCGGGTCCTGCCCGCCCCCGGCTGGAACCTCCTCGACCCCGTCGTGCTGGAAGCACAGATCCGGCACGACGGCGACCTCGCGATCCTCGACGACCTGGTGAGCGTCCGCGCCGCGCTCGAGGCCGAAATGGCCGCCCGCTGCGCCCGCGTCATCACCGCGGAGGACTCCACCGCCCTCACCGCGCAGGCGGAGGTCCTGGCGCAGTCCGTGCACGACCCGGAGCGCTACGTCGCCGAGGACGTCGTGTTCCACGAGATCATCATGCGGGCTTCGGGCAACCGCCTGGGCCACGCGATCATCCACGGCATCCACGCCAAGGCCCGGCTGTCCGACCGTTACAACGGAGCACCCAGTCCCGAGGACTTCGCCCGTTCCATGGCCGAGCACCGCGCGATCGAGGCGATGATCCTCGGCGGCGACACCGAAGGCGCCGCCGCGGTGATGCGCGGCCACATCCTCGGCTCGTGGGCGCGACGCCGTCCCGCTGTGCACGGCGCACTCGGCCGCGCCGACGCCACCTGACCCGGAGGGTGGCGGGGATCCCGGTCCCCCGCCACCCGGCACGCATCACCTGGTGATGCTCACCGAACCGAACTCGGCGAGCCCCGGCTTGCCCGGATCGTGCGAGGTGTGCAAGAGCCCGGCGTCCAGTACCTGCCCGGCCCCACGCAACGCGGCCGCGGGGCCGATGCGGGTCCACGTGCTGCCGTCGGCGGACGAGAATCCCTCGACCTGGTTGCCGGTCCGGACGAGTTTCAGCCAGACCGGCGCGCGGACGCCCGGGACCTGGGACTGGGCGTCGAGCATGCCGTCACCGTCGCTGTCCACCGCGAACACGACCCCGTTCGCCGGGGTCGCCAAGACGGCCGCATACCCCTGCGCGGACTTCGCCGCAGTCAGATCGTTCCGCACCACGATGCCCGATTTCGTCCACGAATTCGTCGCGTCCTGCCGGTCCACCCTGGCCACGATCCGGCCGTCGCCGTCGATCGCGCCAGGCTGGTAGACGACGCCGTACTCGTCGTCGTGCTGTCCGCCCGCACCCCAGACGTCGGCTCCGGCGGCCGCGATCGCGAACCGCCCGCCGTCCTCGGCGAAGACCGCGGGGACCGAGCCGTACCCACGCCACGGAGCGGCGACCGGCTTCCCGGAAAGCGCGGTCCCGCTCGAGGCGAGGGTCCGCGGCTGCCCTGCCTCCCGGTACGTCGCCGTGACCGCGAAGGGAGTGCTGGAGATCAGGGCTCCGGGCGTCACGGGGGCACTGATCCGCCAGACGGCCTGCACCGTGTCCCCACCGCTGACGGAGCACCGCGCGCCCTGCACCTGCTGCATTGTGCGCCCCTCGGCGGTGGCCGAGAGAACCAAATCCGTGACGGGCCGGGTTCCGACGTTCGTGAACCGGGCCGTGAGCGTGACGGCCCCGCCGGCCGCCGGAGCGGTGACGACGCTCAGATGGCCCGCGGTCGGCCGCGCGCCATTACGCAGTCGGCCGGCCTCGTAGATGACCCGGTAAGCGTCCACCGGCCAGTCGGAGCCCGAGACGAGTACGTTGTCCTTGACCACGTTGCCGCGATCACCGTCGCGGGCATTGCTGTCCGTGGAGTTGGTCCAGTTACCGGTGATCGTGAGGTTGCCGGTCAGGTGCCCGGGGAAGTTCCCGTTGAACCATCGCGAGTTGCCCGGCATGTCGAAGACGTTGGCCCGCCAGGTGCCGTAGCGGGAGCCCTCGTCGGCGTAGACGGCGAAGAACTGGTTGCCGTAGCTGTGGTTGCGCTCCCACACGGTGCCGGGATTGGCCGAGAGGTTGTAGAACGCGGCACCGTCGGTGTGCATCTTCATGACGTCGTGGACCAGGTTCCCGGCGATCCGGTTGTTCTTCGACGTGGTCGGGGTTGCGTACTTCGGCTGGTACTTGTAGAGGCCGCGCCGCTCGTACTCCGGGCTTCCCCCGGCGTCGTTGGCGCCCCACCCGAAACCGGTGTTGATCCCCGAGTACGGGAGGTTCCCGACCTCGTTGTGGACGATCGCGGCGTTTTCGGTGTAGGTGGTCAGGATCGCCACGCCCGACGTGTACACCTTCGCCACATCGGTGACGAGGTTGTCGCTGATGTCGATGTCCTTGACGATCATCCGCGGATCGGACGGGTGGTGTGCGTCCGCCTGGACCCCGCCGACCGTGATGCCGTTCCCGGCGATCTGGGTCAGGACGGAGTCCTGGACCGCGACGCGCTGGGCCCCCAGCCCGACACCGGACGCGTGCGCGTTCGCGTCGTTCCCGATCCCGATCCCGACCGCGCCGAGGTCGGTGTAGGTGTTCCCGATGAGTTCGATGTCGTGTGCCGCCGAAACCTGGACCGCGGCCGGCATCTGGTGCCAGTGCGGGCGGCTCGCTTCGAACTCCGGGTAGCGGACGTCGTCGCCGATGAACGTGCCGGTCTGCTGATCGGCCAGACCGAGGGAGGAGCTCGGCAGCCGCCAGGTGGTGTCGGAGAACTTCAGGCCGCTCACGGAGATGTTCTGGGCAGGCCGGTCGTAGCTGCCGCCGATCTGCAGGAGGGACTCCAGTTTCGGCAGTTCGACGTCGGCCGCCTTGACGTCCTGGCCGGCGAGTGGCTTGTAGTACAGCCGGGCGGCGTTCTCGTCCAGGAACCACTCGCCGGGCTCGTCCAGCAGGGAAAGCGCGTTTTCGACGAAGAAGCCTCCCTCGTGGAAGGGCGCGCCCAGGTGGTCCCAGCCCCAGGTGTTATTCCGCCAGGAGGGCTGCTCCATGCGGATCAACCCGCCGGCGACGCGCTCGACGGGAGCGTAGCGATCGGTGAAGGAGTCGATACCGCGGAATTCGGCCCGGTCGATCCCGGGCAGGCTCAGCAACCAGCGGGCGCGGTCGTCGGCGATCGTGTATCCGTCGGGGGTGATCGTCAGGTCGCTGCGGGACACCGCGGTCCGGGCTCGCTGGGCGGTCACGCCGTCGACGTAGAGCTGGCGCGTCGACGAGCCCGGCCGCACCGGCGCGGACCAGATGCCCTTGGCCGGATCGGAGAGCCGCCAGCCGGTGACGCGCTCGCCTCCGGACACCACCGGGTGGGCCCCCTTCGCGGCCTGCCAGAGCACCCGATGACCGTTCGACCCGGAATCCTCGGCGGTCAGCACGAGCGGCTCGGTCAGCCGGTAAACCCCGTCGCCGACGTTGACGACGACGTCACGCCGCAAGTCGTGGTTCAACCGGCGGACGAGGTCGCGGGCTTTCTGCAAACTGGCCACCGGTTTGCCGGCCGTCCCGTCGTTGGCGTCGTTCCCGCGGGACGACAACCAGATCGAAGTCACCGGCGCGGCCGACGCACCGGGTGGCGAGGCGATCGACAGGGCGGCGACCGCGGCGACGACCGCGGAGAGCGCTCGCCGCCTCCGCCAGGGATGCTTCGCGCCGGGACGGGGGTCATCGAACGGTCTCATAGCAGTCCTTCCGTCGAGCACGGCTCCGTTACCGGCACTCGGTCCCACCACGGCGACTCTGCCGCCAAGTTTGTGTAACGTAATTCGTAGTATCTTTCTGGTCAACCTTCTTCCGGCGGTGCCCGCGACGCCGCCGCTGGCCGCTTCCGCCGGCGGCTGTTCTTGGTCCGCAGTGACCCGCCGGCCCGAGCAGCTACTTCGGCGGGTTCCCGAAGGACCGGCTCAGTCCGCTCTCCTGCCCGGACAATGTCACCTTCGACGCCTACGACAACTTCTGAATCGCCACCGACGGCAACGCCCTCAAGTCCAACATTGAAGCCGGCGCCGTCCTCCTGCCGGGAAGCCCGGATCGGCGCACACGCCCTGGTCGCCGCCGGCTCGGTCGCATGCCGGTACCGACAACCGGCTCCGCTCTACCTCGATCACGGTTTCCAGCCGACGGCATCCTGATCACGACGACGGCGAGCTACTCGGGCGCGCTGTCCCGGACGAACGGCTTCCAACTGGCGTAGTGCGGCATGGCGCCCACGATGTGGCTCGATGAGGGCGGACCGTGTGATGAGCCATACTCAACTCGTGGGTGAGACGGGTCATGGCAAGGTCGAGACGTTCGTACCGGAGGCGGATGGGGATGCCACCTACCGGCCGGGTTATTCGCGAGCGGCAGAGCGGATCCTGCAGTTCATCACCGAGCAGGGCTTCGTGCCGGGTGACCGGCTACCCACCGAGGCGCGGTTCGCCGAGATCCTCGGCTTCAGCCGCACGATCACCCGGGACGCGCTGAAGACCCTCGCGGCCACCGGCCGGATCAGCACGCAGCGCGGGCGGGGCATCTTCGTCGCCGATCCGGCGGACGCGCCGGTGTCGCCGGTGGCCGGGTTCGTGCCGACTGACATTGCCCATATCATGGATATGTTCGAGTTCCGAGGGGTGCAGGAACAGGCTGCAGCCCGCCTGGCCGCGAAGCGGGCTACGCCGGGCGAGCTGGTTGCCATCGACGACGCCCTCGAGGCGTATGCCCGGTCACTGGAGGCTGCGGATCCGAGGGCGATGGCGGCCGCCGACGAGTCCTTCCACCGTGCCGTCGCCAGGGCTGCCCACAGTGGGTTCTTGCTCGACTCGATCACGAAGATTCAGGGTCTGCAACGGCGCGTGGTGGCAGCGGCGTTCGACGGATTCAGCGGTGGTCCGGTGGCCACCGCTTTGGCGGAGCACCGTCAGATTCTCGAGGCCGTCCGACGCGGAGACGCCGAACAGGCGGGCCTTGCGGCCCTGGCGCACGTCGAACGCACCCGCCTGAGTTACCAGGCGGAGATCGGCCGGCGAGTCTTCCGGTCGTCCTGACCGCAAGCACGGGGCACGACCGACAGGCGATATCTGCCGTTCTCGACTCTCGCCGAGACTTGCTCCATCTGCGCTAAATGAAGCAGGTTAATTAACTCAGGGTCCCACGTCGGCCAAGGGCCGCCGCTTCGCATGGGCGCAAAACGGGATGATAGACGCCTTCCTGGTGCACTTGCTGCCGTGATCGTGTCCAAAATGAGTCCTCCTCATTACGATCAATGACTGGTATGTTGTGCGCGTCACACAGGATGTACCAGCTTCATTGGCCGCGGATGCCGCGTCGCCATGCTCAGGACCGGAGTCGCCGTGCGCATCACCCACGTGGAAACCTTCTCTGCCGACGTCGCCGCTCCGGAGCCGCCCTTCCGATGGCGTGACGGGTTGCGCGGCTCGTCCGGCGGACAGGTCGGCATCATCCGCATCGGCACCGACACGGGCGCGACCGGTGTGGCGACCGCGCACAAGCCGGGCTCCGCCGTCGTTCTGCGGGAGCTCGTCGACCGCGTGCTGCGCCCGGAACTGGTCGGGGCCGACCCGTTGCAGCGCGAGTGGCTGTGGGAGCGCCTCTGGAACATCGACCGCACCGAGTATCTGCCTATTCACCTGCTCGGAGTCATCGACACAGCGCTGTGGGACCTGGCCGGGCGGGTGCACGGCGCCCCGTGCTGGCAACTGCTCGGCGGCTACCGCACGCGCATCCCTGCGTACGCGTCAACTGTGACCTTCGATTCGATCGAGGAGTACCTCGACGTCGCGGACCAGTGTTTGGCGCTCGGCTATCCGGCCATCAAGCTGCACGCCTGGGGCGATCGCGACCGCGACACCAGGCTGATCCAGGCGCTGCGCGCGCACGTCGGTCCGGACGTCCCGCTGATGTACGACGGCTCCGCGGCGTTCGACCTCGCCGACGCTGTGCAGGTCGGTCACGCCCTGACCGAGTGTGGCTACTTCTGGTACGAGGAACCGATCCGGGAGTACAGCATCACGGCTTATCGGTGGCTCGCCGAACGGGTCGGCGTGCCACTCAACGTGGCCGAGACGATCCCCGGCGGCCACCTGAGCACGGCCGACTTCCTCGCTGCCGGTTGCGCGACCTACGTACGGACGAGTGCGGCCCTGCGCGGCGGAATGACCGGTGCGATGCGGATCGCCCACCTGGCGGACGCCTACCGGCTGCGCGCCGAGGTGCACGGCAACACGCAGTCGGCCCGGCACCTGTGTATGGCGATCCCCAACACCACTTACTACGAGGTCCTCGTGACCGCCAACCCCGTACGCAAGGAATCGGGCGTCGAACCGGACGGCTCGGTCCTTGCGCCCCGCGACGACGGGATCGGCCTCGCACCCGGGCCGGCCTATCCCGCCGCGCTCGCGGAGTACGTGTGCGCCCCATGACCGGCTGCCGCATCACCACGACGACATGACCATTCCTGGGAGGAAATACATGCTTACCCCGTCGACCAGGCCCGGCCCGCGTCGAGCCCGTGCGCTGGCGGCCGTGATGACGGCCGCATTGCTGATCACCGCCTGCGCGAACGCCGACCCCAACCGGGACGGCACCCCGCGGGCCGCCGCCGGCTCGTTCAGCCCGGCGCCGCAGGATCCGTCGAGCGAGATCACCGTGTGGGTGGACGCGACCCGGACCGCCGCGGTCGACGCCTACCGCAAGGCTCACCCGGAGGTGAAGATCAAGGCGGTCACCTACAGCGGCGGCGCGAACGGAAGCACCGAGCTGAGGACCAAGATCGAGCTGTTCGACCGTACCGGTCAAGGGTGGCCCGACGTCGTCTGGCCGAACGTCCAGGACCTCGCCTGGGCGACCACAGGGGCGACCCCGTTCGCCGCTCCACTCGACACGCTGGTCGACAGGTCCGTGCTCGACGGGTACGTCAAGGGCGCGCTCGACCAATGCACAGCGGGCGGCAAGGTCTACTGCCTGCGCAACGATCTGGCTCAGAACGTGCTCTGGTACAACAAGAAGCTCATGGACCAGTTCGGCTACCAGGTCCCCACGACCTGGGAGCAGTGGCAGCAACTGGGCCTGCGGGTGGCCAAAGAGCACCCGGGATACCTGGTCGGTGAGGTGGGTAGCCCGACTTCGCCGCACGTCTACTTCTGGGGCAGCCAGTGCCCGATCAGCGTGCTCACCGGGGACAAGACGGTGACCGTCGACCTCCGGGACCCGACGTGCACGAGAATGGCGCAGCTCCTCGATCCGTTGCTGAGTGCCGGTGCGCTGGGCACCCGTAACAAGTGGGACACCGGCTTCATCAAGGAGCAGGCCGCCAAGATCCTCATGATGCCGGGGCCCGCCTGGTACGGCCAGGCGCTGTTCAACGCCGGCTACCACACCCCCCGGGGAGAGATCGCGGCCGCTGCCCCGCTGAAGTTCGCGGCGGAGGCCGAGACCTGGACCGGCGCCGTCGGTGGGGGGATGTGGTTCATCTCCTCGCACAGTCGCAACCTCAAGGCCGCCGCCGACTTCGCCACCTGGGTCACCACCGACCCCGGATACACGACGACCGCCGCGACCTACCCCGCCTACGGCCCTGCGGCGACCGGCTGGCTGGCGGCCCAGCAGGCGTCCGGCTACTACGCCAACGACATCGGCCCGGTCCTGCAACAGGCCGCGCCGCGGATCTGGACCAAGTGGGCGGTCAGCACGCTGTACAGCCAGGAGGCGATCTACGCCGCGACCATGGTGCCGGCGCTCTCCTCAGGCAAGTCCGTCTCGTCGCAGCTGGACTTGTGGCAGCAGGCGATCGTCAACAAGGCCACCGCACTCGGCTACAAGGTCAACTGATCGATGGTGGCGACCGAGACTCCCCAGGCCCGGGTCGGCGCGAGCCGGCCCGGCAGCCGGGTGGCGACGCCCCGCAGGCGTGTCCGCGGCGGCCGGGTCGGCTACCCCTTCGTGGCCGGCTACACGATTCTCCTGGTGCTGTTCGGCGTGGTGCCGGTGGCCTACGCCCTGTGGCTGTCGATGACCAACTCCAGCGGCCAGTTCGTGGGCCTGGGCAACTTCACCCGGGTGTTCGCCGACTACCGGTTCGGCTCGGCCTTCGCCCACATCGGGCTCTACCTGGCCCTGTGGCTCATCATGCTGATGGTGCTGGTGGTGTCGCTGGCCCTGATGCTGCACGGCCGGCTGAAGCGGACGAGCGCGGCGGTCCGGTTCGTCTGCTACCTGCCGGGCGCTTTCGCCGGAGCGTCGAGCGTGCTGATCTGGCTGATCCTGCTCGACCCGGTCGCGAGTCCGGTCGGTCCGGTGCTGCGGGCAGTCGGCTGGCACAGCGCGGCACAGGTCGTGGCGCCGGAGAACCTGCCGGTGATCTTCACGATCATCGCCTTCTGGACGGGCGCCGGCAGCTGGATCGTCATCATGCATGGCGCGCTCAACGGTATTCCGGACGAGGTCATCGAGGCAGCCCGGATCGACGGGGCCAGCGCACTGCAGATCGCACTTCGGATCCAGCTCCCGATGTTGCGCAAGTGGATCGCGTACATGTTGATCCTCGCCTTCGCCGGCGGGGCCCAGCTGTTCGTGGAACCGCAACTCGTGGGTACGGCAAGCTTCGGGCAGGTGCCCGACGACTGGTCGCCCAACCAGCTCAGCTACCAGTACGCGTTCGTCTCGGGCGACTTCAACGGCGCGGCGGCCATCGCGGTCGTCCTGCTCGTGCTGAGCCTCGCCTGCGCCGCGGCCGCCGTGTTCAAGGCCGGGCTGTTCGAGAGGGGCCGTTCGTGACCAATCCGTCGTCGATCGCGAGCCGGGTTCCCGCCGGCCGGAACCGGGCAGGCGCGACGTCCATGGCCGCCCGGGTCGCCTGGGTGATGGTAGTCGGCGTCTTTCTGTGCTTCTTCGCCCTGCCGATCGCCTGGATGCTGCTCGCCCCGACCCGGAGCGACGCGGGAATCGTGCACGGTGCTCCGTTCACCTTCGGCTCGCTGGACGACCTCGCGGCCGGCTGGCGGCACCTGTACGACTTCCAGTCGCACGCGATCGTCACCTGGATAGGCAATTCGGCGCTGTATTCGTTCTCGGCGCTCGCCATCACGCTGGTCACTGCCGTGCCCGCCGGCTACGCCCTGGCCACAACCCGCTTTCGCGGGAAGGTCGCGCTGTTGACGACCACCCTGATGGTGATGCTGATGCCCAACGCCACCCTGGTGCTGCCGCTCTACCTCGAGATGAACGCGCTCGGCCTGGACGGCGCCCGGTTGAGCGTCATCCTGCCGCTCTCGTTCTTCCCGTTCGGCGTGTACCTGACCTACATCTACTACGCCACCACCGTCTCCGGCGACCTGCTGGACGCGGCCCGGATAGACGGCGCGAGCGAGTGGATGGTCTTCCGGCGGATCGCGCTGCCCTTGGCCCGGCCGGTGGTCGCTCTGGTCGCCTTCTTCAGCTTCGTGCACAGCTGGAACAACTTCTTCCTGCCGTTCGTGATGCTGCCCGACAGCCAGCAGTATCCCGCCCAGGTAGGGCTGAACAATTTGTTGACCGCCTCGCCGATGTTCAACTCCTCGAGCGGCATCTCGCAGATCCTCCGGCCCGAGCTGGCGCTGGCTGCTCTGCTCACCAGCATCCCGGTCCTGATCGTCTTCCTCTTCTCCCAACGCGCACTGGTCGCCGGCATGACCGCCGGGGCGACGAAGGAGTAGCGCTTCCCCAACCACCGAGCAAAGAGTGGAACGCCATGACCATTCGTAAGCGAGCAGCCGTGGCGACCGTCGCCGCGGTCGTACTGGCCGCGGGCCTGGTGCCCGCCGGACCGGCGCACGCGGCAGTGCCCTGCACCTTCTACGTCTCCGCGTCGGGCAGCGACGGTAACGCCGGAACCTCACCGGATCGCCCCTGGGCGACCTTGGAACGGGCGCAGGACCACATCCGCCAGCACGGGCTCAACAAGGACATGCAGGCCGACCTCCGCGTCTGCCTGCGCGGGGGCCGGTACACCAGGACCGCCACCTTCAACCTCAGCGAGGCGGACTCGGGTTCCCACGGGTTCAAAGTCGTCTACCAGGCGTATCCGGGTGAGACACCCATCGTTGACGGCGGGAAGGCCGTCAAGGGTTGGAACCGGGTACCCGACCGGCCTTACTTCGTGGCCGACGTGCCGGAGTCGGCGGGCTACGCCGACTACTTCCGGCAGCTCTACGTCGGCGGCCGGCGGGCTCAGCAGGCGATGGGCAAGGGCATCGTGGGCAACGCCTTCTTCGATGACCCATCGATCCCCAACCCGCCAGCCAACCCGGACCGGCCGACCCGTTCCTACGACGGCGTGCAGTTCCCGGCGGCCAGCATTCCGGCCTACAGCAACGTCCGCGACATTCGGCTGCTGCACATCGCGATCGGCTTCAAGATCGACTACTTCCCCGTCGCGGACATCAGCACGAACGGCGCCGATAAACGGGTGCGCCTGGCACAGCCGCACTTCCAGGTGCGCCTGAACCGTGACGACGGCGTCTCGCTGAACTACAACGACACGTTCTACGTGCTCAACGCGTTCGAGGAGCTGGACTCCCCGGGCGAGTGGTACCTGAACCGGGCGACGAACAAGGTGTACTACTACCCGCGGGCGGGAGAGGACGTCAACCAGGCCGGGGCGTACGTGCCGGTGGTGGAGACGCTGGTGAACGTGGCCGGGTCCAGCCCGTCGGCGAAGGCGAGCGCGATCGCGTTCGACGGCATCACGTTCGAGCACGGCAACTGGCTGCTGCCTCGCGACCGGTTCATCGGCGGCTCGCAAGCGGAGGCGCAGTACGCGGACGACCCCTTCAAGGATCCGAACTACGACGGCTACGGCGGCGAGGTGCCCGGTCAGATCAAGCTGACCAACGCCCGCGGCATCACCTTCACCAACAACACCGTGCGCATGATGGGCAGCGGCGGCCTGCAGTTGCTGACCGGAGCCGAGGACGTCACCGTCACCGGCAACCTCTTCCACAACCTGACCGCCGCCGGGATCATCGCCGGCCGGTGGATGGACGTGCACGTCGACGGCGCCCGGCGCACCAGGAACGTGACGATCAGCAACAACGTCGTGACCGACATCGGCGACGACTTCTTCCAGGCGACCGGGATCAGCCTGATGAACACCTACAACGTGGCGGTCACCCACAACCTCGTCTACGACACCGCATTCATGGGCTTCCATGAGCGCAAGGCGGAGGAGTCCAGCCTCCTCGACGGGGTGGACGGGATCGGCAAGACGACGTTCAGCTACAACGAGGTGTACAACACCACGTCCAAGGTGTCCTGGGGGGTGCACGACTCGGGGGCCGTCTACTCGTTCGGGTCGTGGCCGGGCACCGTGGTCAGCCACAACTACGTGCACCACTCGACGTCGACCTCGAACTACTACAGCGACAACAAGAGTTACCAGACCCGCTGGGACTACAACGTCGGGCAGGGCGGGCGGTTCGACTTCTCCCCGCGTTACCGCCGGCCCCTGGCGGTGTACGCGTCGCACAACTACACCGACTTCGCCGACAACTGGCTCGCCGGAGCCATCTACGACGGCGACGGGCGACCGCACGTGGTGACAGATGGTGCGTGGCCGGCCGAGGCGCGGACCATCATGAACCAGGCGGGCCTGGAACCGGCGTACGCCGGGCTGCGGTGGAAGGTTCCCAAGGAGAACCTGGCCGACTACTCCACCGTGTCGCAGCGCAGTGCCTGGGACAGCGGCCTCGGCAAGCTTTGGGACGGCGTCACCGAGACCGGCGAGGCCAGCTCCACCGTGAACGAGTCCTGGGTGCAGTTCGATCTCGGCGCCGACTACGAGCGGTTCGCCTTCACCATCCAGCAGGACAACTGCTGCACCTGGATGACCACCCACTGGAAGGTGCAGCGGTGGAGCGCCGGCCAGAACGCCTGGATCGACATCATGCCCTACCAGGCGATCAACACGGTGGCGCCGGTCGTCTACCGGCCGCCGGCCGACGTCGCCACCACCAACATCCGGCTCTACGTGCGCAACAGCAACCAGAACGGAAGCGTCGGCGTACAGGAGTTCAGCGCGACCGGCGTGCGCAAGTAGCGACCTCACCATCACGCGGCGGGCATGGCGGAGCGGGCGGGTGCACCGAGTCGTGCGCCTGCCCGACCACCGCGCAGCGCTGTACGCCCAGGCGCCCACCTTCGAGCAGACCGACTGGCCGCAGCGCGAGCTGCGGTTGGAACGGCCACGGCCTGCCCCGAATCCGGATCAGCCCTCACCTCCAGCCCACGCCCGCCCGTAGCGCCATGGGGAATCTTCGGCCTCTATGGGTGCGACAGACCCTTCGGCTCGTCGCGACTGACGGGGCCTTGTTCCTCCGGCCGTGGTTCTCGGCGTAACGGATGGTGGTCTTCGAGCCGAGGCCGAAGGCGGCGGCGAGGCGAAGTGGGTCGGGTCCGTGAACGAGGACTCGTTCGATGGCTCTGCCCGGCCGCTGACTGTGAGATATTCCGTCCGTGGAGATACCGAAGCGGCTGACGCCGTTGGGCGACGTAACCCGGCGGCTCTATCTTGCTTCGGGCAACCGCTGCGCGTACCTGGGGTGTGAGCAAGCCTTGATGAGTACAGAGGAGGTACTCGTCGGCGAGATCGCCCACATCGAAGGCGCCCTACCGAACTCGGCGCGTTTCAACCTCAAGATGTCGAACGAGACACGCCGCGGCTACGACAACCTGCTGCTGCTTTGCGGGACGCACCACACCACAATCGACCGCGACGTAGAGCGATGGACGGTCGCCACTCTCGAGGAGCTCAAGCGCTACACCGGCCGCCAGGCCTGGAACCGCCGCGCCACCGGCACCAGCGGCCAGCGTCAACGCCGGCGCTGTCCGCGAACGTTGCGCATCCGGCTCTCGTCACGGAGCAGGACTTCGTCGCCGCGCAGCAGATTCGAGCGGCGCGGCCAGCCAGCGACGGCCGGACTCGTCTGTTCGCTCTGGCCGGCTTGATCCACTGCGGTGTATGCGACCGGCGCCTGGACTCGCACTGGAACCACGGGCGACCGACCTACCGCTGCCGCCACGGCCACACCAGCACCCAACGCGCCGACCACGAACGGCCGAAGACGCTCTACATCCGCGAAGACGACCTCGTCGACCAGATCAGCATCCGGCTCGGAGATGAAGGCATTGCCGGCCACGCCAAAACAGAGCTTGACCGACCACGACAGAGACGGGTGGCAGCAGTCCTGCGCGAATCAGGGAAGATCATCGTCTACGACGGCGCCGGGTGGCGCTTGAAGGAGATCGGTCCGAGCTAGGCTACGATCGGCCCAGCTTCAAGATCGCGTTTCGCGATCCGTGGGGTAATACTGTGTCCGAGACTTGAACCCCCACACGTGGGATATCTCCCGTGTTCGGGGAGATCATGCACATGACCGTAGCACAGAGTCACAGCGTCGGCGCCCTCACCCATGCCGAACGCCGAGTCGCCCTGCACGGCCACAGCAACCGGCAGATCGCCCAGACCCTGTTCATCACCACCAAAACCGTCGAGACGCACCTGGCCCGCGCCTACCGCAAACTGGCGATCACCAGCCGCCGGCAACTCGGCGACGCCCTGGCCTCACCATCCGCTCAACTGAGCACGGAGGATGCATGACAGCGGAGACGTGCACGGCTGGGACCACCGCTGCCTGCTGGCCCGCACGCCCCGCGCCACCCACCACGGTTGCGATTCTTGCTGGCCGCGCGGCGGCAATCCGAGCGTCGCCTGCTCCCAGTCTCCGACCCTGTCGGCGATGAACGCCGTCATCATCGTCTTGATGACCCGCGGGAACAAGTCGTCGACGAACCGGAAGGCGCTCACGCCCGCGCGGCGAAGCTGGTCAATCTCGTCGAGGATGCAGTGCGGCTCCTGCGTGCGGATGGTAGCCGCGGTCGACAAACGCAAGCCGTTGATGTCCGGTGCGAGGTGGTGCCCGTTCTTGGTCGCCCGGATCGCCGAGCGGCTCGACCGCGACATCATGGTCATGCTCGGCGGTCACCAGAGCACCACACCTTCTGCCTCAGCCCGACGTTCCGTCGTAGGCAGCGGGGCCACGAGATCCCGGGTAGCCGGTAGCGCGATTTCCCGCTGGCCGCGCAGACGTCGGGCGGTCCGGCCGCGACGCTGGCAACAGACGTCACCCGACTGAAAGGCCAGGGACATGACCACCTTGAGCGGACACCATCGACTCAGGACACTCGTCGTCGGAGGAATCGCCGCGACCGCGCTGGTGTTCCTCGCCGGTTGCGATTCTTCCGCCCCGGGTGCCACGGGGTCGACCGAGGGGACCACGCCTGTCGCGCAGGCGGTGCAGGGCCAGTTCGTCCGCGTCGTCAAGGACATCGGTCCGTCGGTCGTGCAGATCACCACCGGCCAGGGGCTGGGTTCGGGAATCGTCTTCGACACCCGGGGTGACGTCGTGACCAACGACCACGTGGTCGTCGGCGCCAGCACCTTGCAGGTCACCCTGGCCGACGGCAAGCAGTACGCCGCGCAGTTCGTCGGCAGCTTCAAGCCGGACGACCTGGCCGTCCTCCACATCAACGCCCCTGGCCTGCAGGCCGCCACGTTCGCCGATTCCAAGAACCTGTCCGTCGGCGACGTCGTCATGGCGGTCGGCAACCCGCTCGGGCTCAAGAGCAGTGTCACCGAGGGGATCGTCAGCGCGCTCGGCCGGACCGTGAGTGAGGACAACGGGGTCGTGCTGCCCAACGTGATCCAGACCAGCGCCGCGATCAACCCGGGCAACTCGGGTGGCGCGCTGGTGAACCTCGACGGCCAGGTGGTCGGCATCCCGACCCTCGCGGCCACGGACCCGCAGCTGGGCGGCGGGGCCGCCCCGGGCATCGGCTTCGCCATCCCGGGCAACATGGTGCACAACATCGCCACCCAGCTCGTCAACACAGGCACCGTGGCCGACACCAACCGGGCGTACCTCGGTGTTCAGGTCGGCGCGACGACCAGCGGCGGGGTGCTGGTGACCCAGGTGGACTCGGGCGGCGTGGCCGCGCGCGCGGGCATCACGACCAGGGACGTGATCACCGCGGTGGACGGAACCCCCACGCCGGACCCGACCACGCTCGCCGAGACCGTCGCCGACCTGAAGCCCGGCCAGACCGTGCCGGTGGCGGTCACCACGCCGGACGGGACGACGCGGACCGTTCAGGTCACCCTCGGCCAGTACCCCGGCTGACCGCCGGAAAGGGGATCACCATGATGGACATGGGCCTCGACCAGGTCACGCGAAGCGAGGCCCCGGATCGCCTCCGCTGGCACGCCCTCGCCGTGACTCAGCTGGCCGCGTTCATGGTGCTGCTCGACGTGAACATCGTGAACGTGGCGCTGCCCTCGATCGAACGAGCCCTTTCCGTGCCGGCGGCCACCGTGCAGTGGGTGGTGTCCGGCTACGCGCTGACGCTGGGACTGACCCTGGTGCCGGCCGGCCGGCTGGGCGACGTCCTCGGACGGCGGCGCATGTTCCTGATCGCGCTGACCGCGTTCACGGTGGCCAGTGCGATGACCGGTGCGGCGCCCACCGCCGGGTTGCTGATCGCCGCCCGGCTCGTCCAGGGCATCGCCGGCGGCCTGCTCATCCCGCAGAACTCCGGGCTCGTGCAGGAGCTCTTCTCCGGCGCCGAACGCGGTCGCGCGTTCGGGTTCCTCGGCGCGACCGTCGGGCTCGCCACCGCGGCCGGTCCGGTGATCGGCGGGTTGATCCTGGGCGCGGTCGCCGGCCCTGACGCCTGGCGCTGGGTCTTCTACGTCAACGTGCCGATCGGCCTCGTCGCCTTGGTGCTCGCGGCCCGGCTCGTGCCGGCCACGGCGGGCGGCGGGTGGCGTGACGTGCACCTGGACGTGGTCGGCGGGCTGCTGCTCGGCGGCAGCGTGCTCGCGCTGCTGATCCCCCTGGTCGACGCGGAGGACGGCGGCGCGCACCGGCTGTGGCCGCTGTGGCCGGTGGCGGCCCTGCTGCTGGTCCTCTTCTCGTGGTGGGAGGCGCGGACCAGCCGGCGCGGGCACCAGCCGCTGCTGAACCCGCGGCTGGTCCGCACGCGCGGCTATCCTGCCGGGACGGGCATCGCCCTGGTCTACTTCGTCGGGTTCACCGGCATCTGGCTGGTGCTCGCCCTCTTCTTCCAGGACGGCCTGGGCTACACGCCGCTGCGGTCGGGGCTGGCAGTGACCCCGTTCGCGCTGGGGGTGACCATCTCCTCGGTGATCGCCGGCCGGCTCGTGTCCCGGCTGGGGCGGTGGGTGACCGTGTGCGGGCTGACCGCCGGGATCACCGGGCTGACCGTCACCGCGCTGCTGTTGCGGCACGCCTCGCCCGGCTCGTCGTACTGGGTGACCGTCGCGCCGCTGTTCCTGGCCGGCCTCGGCGGCGGGATGGTGACCTCACCGAACATGACCCTCACCCTGCAGAACGTGCCAGTGAGCATGGCGGGCGCGGCCGGCGGGGCGCTGCAGACCGCGCAGCGCATCGGCGCGGCGATCGGCACGGCCACGCTCACCATGATCTTCTACCACGTCCTCCTCACCAGCGGCCGCGACTACCCGACGGCGGTCTCCGACGCCGTGCTGGCCGCCGCCGGGTTCATGGCGCTGGCGCTGCTGCTGGCCGTCGCCGAACTCATCCGACGGCGCACCGCCGAGCCGGTGCCCAGCGCGCCGAGATCATGAACCACCGGAAAGGGGCGACCGGCGCCGCCACCCGCCACGCCCAGAGTGCTTCCCGCCGTGCGGCCACGGGCCTTCACACCCCGCTTCTCGGCGTGCACGTGACATGAGTCAGGGGTCGTGAGCCGGCACCGCTGTACCCGGGCAGGGAGCGCACGGCGACCCACCGGCCACGGCGGCTGGTGCCCGCCTGCCGGCGGCGCGTGCGGCCAGACTCCGGTTGTGCGCGCGTGCTCCTTTCCCCATGCGTGCGGCCCCCGGCGCCGAAAGCCGGCTCCGGGGGCTCGAAGGTGTGGCACGTTTGCTTACCGGTTCCCCGGCCCGTGTCCGGCCGGCGCCGCCAAGTGGTAGCGGCCGGCGTGATGGGCGCCCAGCGCCGTCGCACAGGGCAGGCACGCGAGTTTGCGGGTCTCGATGATGGAGCCGTCCATCGGCGCGAGACCCGCGAAGTCCCTGATGGACTGGTGTCCGATGCGGACACACGATTCGCAGACGCCGGCGCCGCAGGTCGTGCACACCCCGATCGCGGGCCGGTCGTCGCTGTTGCTTGCACAGTCGAGGCAGCGCATCGGCTTTCTCCTTGTTCGTGTGGGTTTGGCGGACTCCTCCAGTCTCGCGACGTCACCGGCTCCGGTCTGCACGGTCAGCGGCCGTTCTCCTTTCCAGGTAGCCGGTACGGTCGGCGGTCCTGGTGCAAGGGGACCGGACCGACCGATTGGGGCGAGACATAGCGGGCGCCGCTCCGGCGCGGCCGCGCCGGCGACCGGGTCGAGGACGGCGGGTGGCCGGTCCGCCGCCTGGCGGAACGCACCAGCCTGCTCAAGTGCCCGCGCCACCAACTCGATCCCGCTCGTGTTCGACTCCTCCGGTACCCGCCGGCACCTCACCGGGCGCGGGATCCACGGATACGTCGGAGGCGGCACCCTGTCCTCGGCGAAACGGGCGGCGTGCCGACCGGCCAGGTCTCGGCGATCGGCGGATCGCGGCGATCGTCGCGCCGACCGCCGTGTTCAGGCCCGGGCTGAGGAGCCGGAACAGCAGCACGGCGGCCAGCGCGGGATGGGTCGGGCTGCCGTGTGCCACGAGCACCGTGGTGATGGCGGCCTCCGTCGTCCCCACGCCGGCCGGTGTCACGGCCAGCGCGGTGGTCACCACACCGGCGACGTAGGCGAGCACGAGCGCGCCGGGCGACGGCAGCGCGGCGCCGGCGGCGAGCAGGCACAGCGCCAGGCATGCGGCGTCGGCACCCCAGTTGATCGCCGACCAGGTCACCGCGCCCAGCCAGTGCCGCCAGGCCGGCCGGATGCCGTTCAGTGCCGACGCGGCGGCGACAACCCGCTCGCGTCCAGTGTGGACAGGCCGGCGCAGCAGCACGTTGAGCCGGCCCAGCACCGCGGACGCGCACCCGATCACCGGGCGCGGATGTCGCGCCGCCCACCGGACCAGCGCGATCAGCCCGGGCACCGCCGTGACCTCGGCCGCGCCGAGGAGCACCGTCACGGCATCGAGGTGGCCCGCGAGCGTGAGCACCGTGCTGCCGACCAACGCGATCGTCGCGGTCGACACGGCACCGGAGACGACCAGCGCCCACGCAGCCGAAGCCTCCGCCACACCGCGAGCACGCAGCTGCCGGTAGACGTAGGCGATCGCGAGCGCCGGTCCGCCGGGCAGGCTGCTGCTGACCGCACCGCCGACGTAGGTCACCGCCAGGTAGTCCCCGGTCCGGGGCCTCGTCGCACCCGCCGCGCCGAGCAGGACCCTGTGCAGCTGCGCGACGGCGAGCACCGACACCACCTCGACGAGCACCGCGGCCGCCAGCCAGCCCGGACGCACCGCGACCAGCAACCGCAGCGTCGCGGTCACCACCGACGGATGGGTCACCGCGGCAACGACGAGCACACCCGACACCACCGTACCCGCGACCGGACGAACCCAGCGCCGCCCGCTCCGGCGCACACCGTCCACTGTGTCCACTACAGCGTTCCCGCCTCGCGGACGGCGTCGCCGTCCGGGCGTCGCGCCGGGAGGTTGACCGCCTTCACCGCCGGCGGCCGGCGCGGGGTCAGCATGCCAACCTTCCCGGCAGAGCGATCGCCACCGCGAGGCGCCGGGCCCCTGCCCAGCGCCGGCTCCCCCGGTGTCGCGCCGAGCATCCGCCGCTCTGGGCCGTCCGCCTGGGACATGGGCTTCCTCTCTGCCGGTACGCACCGAACACGTTTCCACCCCGCGGCCGCGCTGCCTTCCCGACCAGCGGCCAATCTCGCTACCGGCTGGCGGTAAGGCACCGGTTCGGGTTGGTGGGTGATCGGTTCGACCGGTAGTACCGATGCGCGACCGTGCCCGCCGGGTGGAGGCTGAGGTGGACGGTGCGCCGCTCCCGCCGCTGCTCGCCCTCGCCCTCGGCGTCGCGTTCACGGGCGCCAGCACGGCCCGGCATAGGTGCAGCAGGTCGTGGCCGGGGCCGGAGGGATTCATCGCCTGATCGTGGTCCGGGCAGCACGCCGCGTCCGAGTCGGTCGTCGCCTGGTCGAGCAGGGCGCCCGCGACGGGTTCAGTGGGGCTGAACACAGCCTCCGCGGTTGTGCCGGCCATCCATGGGGCGTGTCTGCCGTGTGGGCGGTGACCAGGTTGTGCATCCCGATCCGGGTTCGTTGCCGTCGGCTGCCTATGCGGCGGCAGCCTCAACGCCTTTCACTCCGCGTGGTCCTCGTGCTCGGCATCGCCGGCCTGGCCGTGGGATCCGTGGCGCTCGCGCCCGCCATGGTCGTGGCCGGCCATGGCGTCGGGTGATCCGCCCATCATGCGCAGCATGTCCCGGCCGCCGCTGCGAAAGAACCGGACGAGCAGGACGGCGGCGAGGACCAGGAAGGCGATGTCGAGCCAGGTGGTGTAGTTCCACGAGATCCCCTCGGCCGTCACCGTCGCGGAGCGCTGCTCCGGGATCAGGCTGGTCACGCCGAACAGCAGCTCGACCAGGTAGCCGGCGCCCACCATCGCGGCGTAGAAGGTGCCCAGCAGGACCAGGGTCATGCGGGTGCCGTAGTACTTCCGGTAGATGTTCAGGATCGGCAGGATCAACAGGTCGGCGAAGATGAACGCGACCACGCCGCCGAAGCTGATGCCGGCGTTCCACAGCACCGCGGCCAGCGGGACATTGCCGATGGAGCAAACGAACGACAGGATTGCCACGATCGGGCCGACGATCGGCCCCCACAGCGCGGAGATCACCGGGTGGTCGGTGAAGAAGAACGCCCGCCAGAACGACTCCGGCACCCACGCGCCGATCGCCCCGGCGATGAGCAGGCCGACCACCAGGTCCCGCAGGATCGCTGCCCACTCCATCACGAACACGTGCGCCACCGAGGTGAACCCGCGCGGCGAGCAAAGGCGCCGCCAGAACGAGCCCTCGCCGGTGACCGACATGTCCATTGCGGCGTGGCCCTCCATCGACCCCGCCAGGCCGCGCTCGGCCTGCTCGCATGCCTTTTCGATCAAGCGCTTACGGACGAAGATCCGGAACAGCAGGGCAAGCAGCACGATCATGATCGGGCCGCCGACGAACTCGGCGGCGGTGAACTGCCAGCCCATCAGCAGCGCCATGATGATGCCCAGCTCGACCACGAGGTTGGTGGAGCCGATCTCGAAGGCCATCGCCGCGGTGAAGTTCGCACCCTTGCGGAACAGCGACCGGGCCAGCGCGACCGCGGCGTACGAGCACGACGACGACGCGGCGCCCAGCAGCGACGCCACCGCGAGCGTGCGCGGCCGGTCGTCGCCCATCAACCGGACGATCGTGGCCTTGCGCACCACCGCCTGCACCACCGCGGACAACAGGAACCCGAGGATCAGGGCCCACAGGATCTCCCAGGTCATCGACCCGGCCAACGCGAGCGCGTGCCCTATCGCGTTCATGTTCATCGCCCTTCTCGTACCCGGACGTTCCTGGACCCCGGACCCGGCGTGGCCGGTGCACGTACGCAGCGTCCTCTCCAAGAAGGTCGCGCCGCGTCCGGGAACGCCGCGCTGTCGTCGACGATGGTGCGGCTCAACACGAGATCAGCATCTCAAGTGCGCGGGCTCCTTGCATTGCGGCTACCCGGAATCCGGAGTTCTCCGTTAGCGGTGACGACGTGCGCCGCCTGGAGCCGCACGATGGAAGGAGACCAGAAAAGACGACGGAGGCGTGATGACGGCCCTCATTCCGGCACCGACCCGCTCGGTGTTGCTCCAGCGGGTCCAGCCCGCGATGACCGGACTCATCGACGGCTCGCTGTCGACGCTGGCGCCGATCTTCGCCGTGGTGCTGGCCACGCACAGCCCGCACTACGCGTTCTTCGCGGGCCTTGCGACCGCGCTCGGCGCGGGCGTCAGTATGGCGTTCTCGGAAGGCCTGTCCGACACCGGCGACCTCACCGGCCGGGGCAACCCCTACGTGCGCGGCGCGCTCACGGGCGCGGGCACGTTGCTAGGCGGGATCCTGCACACGCTGCCGTTCCTGATCCCCCACTACCAGGCCGCGTTGATCGTCGCGGTTTGCGTGATCGCGTTCGAACTGCTCGCCCTGGCCTGGATCCGCTGGCGCTTCTTCAACACCCGTTTCCTGTCCTCGGTCGCCTCGATCACCCTCGCCGGTGCGATCATCGCCGGTCTCAGTGCGGCACTGGGCGGACTGGCCGGATGACCCACGAAAGCGGAACGAGAGGGTGCCGTTGCCGGGTAATGAAACCCGCGGCCGCTTGCCGGAACGCCCGGGGTGGGCGGTCGTAGCAGGCTGGCATGGCGTTGGCAGCTCCGAGCGCGAACACGTGGTCATGATCCGGACGAGTTCGGCGTCATCCTCCGCAACAGCACAGGGAGCCCGGCCCGATTCCTCGATGCCCGCCGCACGGGTGCCCTGTGTGCGGGCATCTGCACACAGGGCACCCGGCGAGACGGTCAAGCGACCACGTTCTCGGCTCGCAACCAGGCGATGGTGTCCGCGTCGTAGCCGAGGTTCGCGAGGACCTCGTCGGTGTGCGCGCCGAGCAGCGGTGCGCCGGTGATCTGCGGAATGAAGCCGGAGAAACTTGACCGGGCTGCCGACAGTGAGGTAGGTGCCCCGCTCGTTCTGCTCGACCGCTGACCGCGCCGCCGGCAGTGACGCCGCACCTCCGCCACCATCGCCGCCGCCGGTCGCGCTGTCTGCACCGCTGGCACCAATTCGCCTACCCGCTGACCGGAATCGCGAGCGCCGGCTAAATTTCGACGCGTGAGCTCATGACGACGGTGCGGTCGCGGGGCAGGGCGAAGTGCTCGGTGTCGTCGGCGGCGATGGCGGACGTGGCGATGAACAGCCGCTTGCGCCAGGACGCCATGGTCGGCGCGTCGCCGCGTTCGAGCTCGATCTTCGACAGGAAGTACGTCGCCTCGTCGAGCTGTGCCCCGCCCTCGGTCGCGGAAGGGGCGAGTGCGCTCAGCGCGGCGGGTAAGTCCGGGGGCTCCCGATAGCCGAACCGGACACAGACGTGGGTGATCCCGTCGTTGTGCCCGAGATCGTCGACGATGAGCCGTTGGTCCGCCGGCACGCGTGGCACCGGCTCGGTCTGAACCGTCACGATCACGACGTGTTCGTGACGCACGTGGTTGTACTCGACGTTGGTCCGCATGGCCAGGGGCACGGTTTGCTTGCCACGGTTGAGGAAGACGGCCGTGCCGGGGACGCGCAGGGGCGACGACCCGTCTCTGCGCATCCGGTCCACGAACTCGCGCAGCGACCCTTCACGCCGCGTGCGCTCCGCGGTGACGATCTCGTGACCTCGCTGCCACGTGCTCATCACGCCGAACACGGTGCCGCCGATCAGCAGGGGCAGCCACGCGCCGTCGAGCAGCTTGGTGAGGTTGGCCGCGAGGAACAGCAGGTCCACCAGCAGCAGCGGGGCCGCACCGAGGGCGACCAGCCACCGCGGGACGCTCCACCGCCCGCGGGCAACGTAGAAGAACAACAGGGTGGTGATGGTGATGGTGCCGGTCACCGCCAGGCCGTACGCGTAGGCCAGAGCTGTCGAGCTGCGGAACGCGAAGACCAGCGTGAGGACGGAAACCATCAGCAGCCAGTTGATCCACGGCACGTAGATCTGGCCCACCCTGGTCGCCGAGGTGTGCGTCACGCGCAGCCGCGGCAGGTAGCCGAGCCGGGCCGCCTGCTCGGCGACCGAGTACGCGCCGGTGATCACCGCCTGGGACGCGATGACGGTCGCGACCGTGGCCAGCAGCACCATCGGCAGCCGTCCCCAGACGGGCACGAGCAGGAAGAAGGGGCTGCTGACGTTGGCCGAGGTGTCGAGGATCAGCGCACCCTGCCCGAGGTAGCTGAGCACCAACGCCGGGAACACCATCAACACCCAGGCGCGGGTGATCGACCGCCGCCCGAAGTGGCCCATGTCGGCGTAAAGGGCCTCGGCGCCGGTGACCGCCAGCACGACGGTCGCGAGGGCGAAGAAGGCCGTGCCGAAATGGCCCACCAGGAACCCGAGTGCGTAGGTCGGCGACAACGCCTCGAGGATCTGCGGGTGTTCCGCGATACCGGCCACCCCACACGCGCCGATCGCCGCGAACCAGACGATCATCACCGGTCCGAACACCCGGCCGACCGCCGCGGTTCCCCTGCGCTGGACCAGGAACAACACCACGATGATCACCGCGGTCACCGGCACGACCAGGTCCGAGAGCGCCGGTTCGACGACCACGAGGCCCTCGACCGCGGACAGCACCGAGATCGCTGGGGTGATCATGCTGTCCCCGAAGAACAGTGAAGCTCCGAAGATGCCCAACCCGGCCAGCATGATGGCTCTCCGTCTGCCACGTCGGCCGGCCCACCGCAGTACCAGGGTGATCAGTGCCATGATGCCGCCCTCGCCGTCGTGGTCGGCCCGCATCGCCAGCAGCACGTAGGTGACCGTGACGACGATCAGCACCGACCAGAACACGAGAGACACCACGCCGAACACGTTCTCCGTGCTCACTCGGACCGGATGCGGACCGCCGGGGGCGAACACGGTCTGGAGGGTGTAGATCGGGCTGGTTCCGATGTCGCCGAACACCACGCCCAGGGCGCCGATCACCAACGCGAGCCGAACCGTGTCGCGCGTGCCCGGCCGACGGGCCACCGTCGTGGTCAACGCGGTCGCACCGCCTGGCCGGCGGTGCGGCTGACCAGAGTGCCGATCGCCACCCCGAGCACCACGTAGAGAACCGCGTTCAGGAAGTGGCCGGCCACACCGGCGCTCACCGTGGAGGGCCAGATCGCGAAGGCCAGGGTGACCAGCCCTACGATCCAGCCGAAGAACGCCATCGGCCGTGGCGCGAGCAGCAGGAGCACGTGCGCGAGCGCGGTGGCCAGCAGGCCGCCCACCGCCGCGAAGACGGCCAGCCCTACAGCGCCCACGTAGTCGGCGTTGCCCGGGGCCATGACCGGAAGGCCGAACACTCCCCGGACGATCAGCACGCCGACGACCGCGACGAGTGCGGCCACCACCGCCGTCGCCACGCCACCGGTCCACAGACTTCTGGCGTCGACAGCCGGGCGAGGACGCTGCTGGAGCTGTGTGTTCGTCACCATTCCTCCTCGATCAGCATCCGTGGCGGACGAAGCCGTCTTCACCAGCTTCTCGCGGTGAGCGCGGCCGGGCATCGCAGCCAGCAGGAACAGCCGGATGGGTGCTGGCTGCGACGACGACCCGGCGTTCGCGGGCCAGCCTTGAGGAGAGATGCCGAAGGAGGCTGGAATGGACGTCGCGGTATTGGGTATGGGGCGGATGGGCCGGGCGATCGCGGGGCGGCTGCTCGAGGGCGGCCACCGGGTGACGGTGTGGAACCGGTCCCGGGGCAGGGCGGCCGAGATCGTGTCGGCGGGCGGCCGGGAAGCGGACAGTGTCGCCGAGGCCGCCGAGGGTGTCGAGGTCGCGATCACGATCCTGGCCGACGATGCCGCCGTCCGGGCTGTCGCCTTCGGGGAACTGCGGGCCTCGGTCGCCGATCGGACCGTCTACGTGGACTGTTCGACGGTCTCGCCCACCCTGAGCGGCGAGCTGGCCGCTGAGTTCTCCCCTCGTTTCCTCGCCCTGCCGGTGCTGGGCAGCCCGGTCGCGGTGCGGGCCGGCCAAGCCACGTATCTCGCGGGCGGTGACGGCAAACTCGTCGACCGCCTCGAGCCGGTGCTCGCGCCGCTGTCGAGCACCGTGCGCCGCTACGACACCGCTCCGATGGCCATCACCGCGAAGCTGACGACCAACCTGTTGCTGCTGTCGGAGGTCGTCGCCCTGGCCGAGTCGTTCGCTGTCGGCCGGGCCGGCGGCCTCGGCGACGACCAGCTTCGTGAGCTACTGGGCGCCAGTCCCATGGTCGCGCCGGGGTTGAAGAACCGCTTCGAGGGTGTGCTGACCGGCTCGCAGGAGGGCTGGTGGACCACCGGGCTCGGCGCCAAGGACGCCGGCCTGGCCATCGGTGTCGCGCACGCGGCCGAGGTGGAACTCCCGTCGGCCGCGGTGGTGCGAAGCCGCTACGAGAAGGCGGCTGACTCGGGGCTGGACCAGGCCGACATCGCCACCGTGACCAGGCTCTACCGGGCGAGGTGACTGCCTTTGCCGACCGAATCTCCGGTACCCGCTAGCAGGTGACCACGCAGATCACCCTATCAGGACAAGGCTCATCGTTGCGGTCCGGCGGTAGACTCCGTGTTTGCAGTCGTCTATTTCCAGACGAAGGCGGGGGCGATGACAGGCAACGAAACCTCACTGCGGATTCCGTTGGACGCGTTGGGGAAGAACCGTCACATCTGCGCGTTGTTCAACAGCATGGACGAGCACTACAGCGTGCTCCGGTCGTTCATCACCGACGGCTTTTCCCAAGGGCAGCGGGCTTTTCACCTCGTCGACCCCGAGCGGCGGGAGGACCACCTCTCCCGCCTGGCCGACGCGGGTGTCGACGTGGCCGGCGCCATCGGCTCCGGGCAGCTCGAAGTACACCCTTGGGAGGACGGTCCGCTGAGCGCGGACCATTTCGATCAGGACGTCTGGTTCGAGGGGTTCGAGGACGTGCTCCGGTCCGGGCCTGCTTCGGGGTACGCCCCGACGAGATTCCTCGCCCAGATGGAGTGGGCGCTCGCGGACCTGCCGGGCATCGAGGACATGATCGAGTTCGAGACGCGGGTCAACTACGTCGTCCCGAAGTACGACGATGTGGTGATCTGCGCCTACGACCTGTCGAAGTTCGGCGCACGGACGATCGTGTATGCCCTGCGGACGCATCCCGTGGTGATCGTCGGCGGTTTGCTGCAGGAGAATCCCTTCTACGTGGAACCCGAGCAGCTTCTCGTCGAGCTGCGGGAGCAGCGATCGCAGGCAGCGCGCTGAATGCCCATCGACGCCGACACCGAGACCCTGAACGCGGTGCTCAGGGATCTTGTGGCGCTCTCGGCCCTTCCGGCCATGTGGGTCGGGCGGGAACCATCGGCCGTCGCGGCGGGGCTTGCCGACACGCTGGTCGAGCTGTTGCAGGTCGACTTCGCGTTCGTGCGCCTGAGGGAGCTCGACGGTGCCGGCGCGGTCGACGTCACGCGGGGAAGTGCGTGGCAGGGCTTTCCGGACTGGCTGGCCCGGCACGCCGCCACGAGTGTCCGGTTTCAGGCCACGCCGATCGTGGTCGATGTCGGCGACGACTCGGCGAAGGGCGTTGTCCTCCGCATCGGCGTCGACGGCGAGGGCGGGCTGGTCGCCGCCGCCAGCGAACGTCCCGGCTTCCCGACCGCGTTCGAGCAGTTGCTGCTGTCACTGGCCGCGAACCACGCCGCGACGGCCTTCGAGAACGCTCGGCTCATCCAGGAACGCCGACGGGCCGAAGAGTCGCTCCGGGACGCCAGGGACCAGCTCGAGATGAAGGTCGCCGAGCGGACGGCCGAGCTCGGCCGGAGCCGGGCGGAGCTCGCAGCCTCCCGCGCCCGCATCGTCACCGCGGCGGACGAGACACGCCGCCGGATCGAACGGGACCTGCACGACGGAGTGCAGCAGCAGCTCGTCACGGCGATCCTGGAACTCCGAGCGATCGAGGCGGCTGTCTCACCCACGGACCGGCTCAAGGACGAGCTCACCGACGCGGCGAACGGCCTGGCGAACGCGCTCGACGAGCTGGTGGAGATCTCCCGCGGCATTCACCCCGCGGTCCTGGCGAAAGGTGGCCTCACGCCCGCCCTCAAGACGCTCGCGCGACGATCTCCCGTCCCGGTCGACCTCGATCTGCGCACCCGGAGGCGGCTGCCCGCACCGCTCGAGGTGGCCGCGTACTACGTCGTCAGCGAAGCACTCACCAACATCGTGAAACACGCGCACGCCTCGACGGCGCAGGTGACTGTCGCGATCCGGGACGACATCCTCGAACTCGCCATCCGTGACAACGGCCGAGGCGGCGCCGACCCGAGCCGCGGCTCCGGGCTCATCGGGCTGACCGACCGCGTCGACGCCCTCGACGGGACGATTGGGATAGCCAGCCCCATCGGCGAGGGGACAACGCTCACCGTCAGCCTTCCCATCAGGGGTTGACCGCCCTCACGAAGTGGTGTGCCGGTTGATCTCGACGATCAGGTGTTTCGTCACCGGCTGCTCGCTTTGCGTGCTGAAGTCGGCGATGCCGCACAGGACGTTCAGTTCCGGCATGTACCCGGCCGTACAGCCCGGCGGGATCTCGTAGCTGACGGCACGGTAACCATGGACGGCCCGCTCGCTGCCGTCCTTGGAAAAGCTCGTGACGTCGATCAGGTCGAACTCGTCGATGCCGCGCGCCCGCATGTCGTCCTCGTTCATGAAGATGACGGTGCGCAGGCCTTTCAGGCCGCGGTAGCGGTCGTCGTTGGAGTAGACGGTCGTGTTGAACTGGTCGTGTGAGCGGATCGTCGTCAGGATGAACCGGCCGTGGCCCGGGTCGAGGTCACCGGGAAGCGCGGCGAGCGAGAACTCGGCGCGCCCCGAGGACGTCTGGAAGACCCGTTCCCGCGCGGGCTGGTGGACGCGGAAGCCGTGCGGTTGCCGGGCGCGGGTGTTGAAATCGTCGAACCCCTCGAGCACCTCGGCCATCGTGTCGCGAATGCGGTCGTAGTCGTCGGCGTACTCCTGCCAGGGCGTGTTGCTGTCCGGCAGCGTGGCCTTGGCCAGTCCGGCGAGGATCGCGCACTCCGAACGCAGCTGTCGCGAAGCGGGTTCCTTCATGCCGAAGGAGATGTGCACCATCGACATCGCGTCCTCGACCGTGATGCCCTGCTCGCCGGCCGCCTGACGGTCTTTCTCGGTGCGGCCGAGACACGGCAGGATGAGGGCGCGTTTTCCGTGCACGAGGTGGCTTCGGTTGAGTTTCGTGCTGACCTGGACGGTCAGTTCGCAGTTGCGCAGCGCCTCGTAGGTGTAGGGCTGGTCGGGCGTGGCGAGGGCGAAGTTGCCGCCGAGGGCGACGAAGACCTTCACGTCACCGCGGTGCATCGCCTCGATCGTCGGGACCGTCCCGAGTCCGTGTGCTCGCGGCGGGTCGATACCGCACACCTCGCCGAGGCGGTCGAGGAATTCCCGCGCCGGACGGTGGTCGATGCCGCAGGTGCGGTTGCCCTGCACGTTGCTGTGGCCGCGGACCGGGCACGGACCGGCACCCTCGCGGCCGATGTTGCCGCGCAGGAGGAGCACGTTGACGATCTCGCCCACCGTGTCGACGCCGTGCTCGTGCTGCGTCACCCCGAGGCACCACGCGATGATCACCCGCTCGGACGCCACATACGAGTCCGCGAGTGCGCGGATGGCGGGCTCGTCGATGCCGGAGCCCTCGACGATATCCGCCCAGGGGGTGGCGGCCACGAGGGCGCGGTACTCGTCGAAGCCGGATGTGTGACGCTCGATGAACTCCTCGTCGAGTACGCCGGGACCGGCTTCCAGCACCGCCTTGGCGACGCCGCGCATGAGCGCCATGTCCCCGCCGATCCGCACCTGCACGTTCCTGGTGCCGGTGCGGGTCGTGTGGAAGGTGGCCATGTCGGCGAACTCGTGCGGGACGATCGTGCGCCGGGACGCCGCTTCGATCAGCGGGTTGATGTGGACGAGCGCCGCGCCGCGCCGGTCGGCCTCGGCCAGCCAGGTGAGCATCCTCGGTGCGTTCGAGGCGGCGTTGTCGCCCATCACCCAGATCGCGTCGGCGGCCCGCCAGTCGTGCAGGTCGACCGTGCCCTTGCCCGAACCCAGCGCCGTCGTCATCGCCCGGCCGCTCGCCTCGTGGCACATGTTCGAGCAGTCCGGCAGGTTGTTGGTGCCGAACTCGCGCACCCACAGCTGGTACAGGAAAGTCGCCTCGTTGGACAGGCGCCCCGAGGTGTAGAACGACGCCTGGTTCGGGTTTTCCAGCGCCCGCAGTTCGGTGTCGACCATCGCGAACGCGTCGTCCCACGAGATCGGCTCGTACCTGTCGGTCGCCGGGTTGTAGCTCAACGGTTCGGCGAGCCGGCCGGCCGCCTCGAGGTCGTAGTCGGTCCACCCGGCCAGCTCCGTGACGGTGTGCGCGCCGAAGAAGCCGGCGTCGGCCTTCGGCTCGGCGAGCTCCCACGTGACATGCTTGACGCCGTTCTCGCAGATGTCCAGGTGCAGGCCGTCCGGGTCGTCCGGCCACGCGCAGCCAGGACAGTCGAACCCGCCGTTCTCCTGGTTCATCACGAACAGCGCGCGGACACCTTCCACCGGCTCTCCCGCACGCCGCAACACCTCGGCGACACTGCGTGCGGCGCCCCATCCCGCCGCCGGGTGGTCGTACTCGTGTCGCGAGTACTCACCGCCGGGAGCCGGGCCGCGGCCGAGCGCCTGCTCCCCCGGTGCCCCGCCCAACATGCGCCGCTCCGCGTCGCCCGTCCGATCCGTTGGTGACATGATCGTCACTCCTCTCCCTGGTTCGCCGTGGCGAGGTCGAAGGTGGTCAGGGCGCAGGCGATCAGACAGGCCACGCCGATGCCGAGAATCCAGCCGGGGTCGGCGAGGACGGTCACGGTCACGCCGCCGAGCAGGGTGGCGACAGCGACACTGGCCAGCACACGGTGACCTCGCTCGCCGGCCTGGTGCGGCGGAGTGGGGCCGGTCGCCTCGGGGACGGCTCCCGGGTCCAGGCGGCCGCGGAGGAACAGGCGGAACAGCAGGAGCAGCGAGGGCACCAGCACCACCGCACCGGCCGCCACCGCGATGATCAGGGCGAGCAGCGTCGAGCGGTTCGCGGCGGCCTGGGCGATGGTGAGGCCGGGTAGGAACCGCGGCCGCTGGGCGAGCGCCCAACCGGCGACGATCGCGGCCACGGCGAGTGCCGCCGAGACCCGGGCCGGACCGAAGTGGTTGCGCCACACGAGGAACAGGGTCGTCACGCCGGCCGCACCCGACACGACGACCATCACCACGCCGCCCCCGTGCGTCAGGCCGTCGAACAGCGCCGGGGCGTCGAAGCGGACGACGATCAACCCGGCGAGCGCGAGCAGACCCGCGCCCACGCCCGAGACAAGGGCTCGGGTGCGGAAGCCGAGTTCCAGGGCCCGCGCACCCTGCCGGTGCGCGTCGGCGGCGAGGTAGACCGCGGCGAGGTAGCCACCGGTCGCGACGGCCAGCAGGCCGAGGAACACCGAGGTGGGGTTGAGCCAGCTGGTGATCGGATCACCGGCGGCGTTGCCGACCGGCACGCGGCCGGCGGCGATCCCACCCACGACCGTGCCCAAGGCGAACGGCGTCAGGACCGAGGAGAGGGCGAACAGGCTCTCCACCGCCCGCCGGCCCGGAGCCCCGTCGAGCTGGCCACGGAGTGCGTAGGAGGCGCCGCGCAGGATGATCCCGACCGCGGCGATGAACAGCGGGACCGCCAGCGTGGAGGTGACCGAACCGAACGCGACCGGGTAGGCCGTCCAGCACACCACCAGCACGAAGATCAGCCAGACGTGGTTGGCCTCCCACACCGGCCCCATCGCGTGCTCCGCGTGGTCGCGGGCCGCATCCCGGCCCGGCCCCGCGAGCAGCGTCCACAGACCGGCGCCGAAGTCCGCCCCGGCGAGGACCGTGTACGCGACGATGCCGACCAGGATGAACACCATCGGGAGCTCAGCCATCGGTGTCCCCCTCGAACGGGATCCGGCTCAACCGGCGCAGCAGCCACGCGACGCCGGCCGCCAGCCCCACGTAGACCACGACGAGGGTGCCGTAGCCGACCGGGACCCCGGCGGCGCCGGTGACCGCCTGGCCGGTCCGCATGACCCCGTAGACGATCCACGGCTGACGCCCGACCTCGGTGGTGATCCAGCCGGCGATCAGCGCGACGACCGACAGCGGGCCGGCCAGCACGGCGGTCCGGTAGAACCAGCGGGAGCGGGGCAATCTCCGGCGGCGCAGCCGGATGTAGAGGTACACCGCACCCAGCACCGCCAGCAGCGTGCCGATCCCGATCATGGTCTGGAAGGCGTACCGCACAACATTGACCGGCGGGACCGCGTCCGGGGGCACGGTGTTCAGGCCCTGGACCGTCGCGTTCGCGTTGTGGAACGCCAGCAGCGACAGCAGCCGCGGGATCTCGATGCCGTAGAGCACCTCGTGGCCGTTGTACCACCCCAGCAGATGCTCCGGCGCGCCACTCGTGGTCTGCCCGAGACCCTCGATCGCGGCCAGCTTAACCGGCTGCTCAGCGGCGACCTCCCGTGCCGCCCAGTCGCCGATCACCACCTGCAGCGGCGCGGCGACCGCGGCCGCCGACAGCGCCACCGTCAACGCCGTGCGCCGATAGCGATCCCATCGCCCGCGCAGGAAACCCCACGCGTAGGGCACGGCGATCAGGAACCCGGCGACGATGAAGGCGGCGAAGTACATGTGCACGAACTCGTGCCAGAAGTAGGAGTTGCCGAACAAGGCCGACCACGGATGCACGTTCACCGCGCGGCCGTCCCGCAGCTCGAACCCGCGCGGATGGTTCATCCAGGCGTTGACGGAGATGACGAACATCGACCCCGCCACACCCGCGATCGCCACCGGAATGCCGGACAGGAAATGCAGCCGTGGCGGGATGCGATCCCAGCCGTAGACGTAGATCGCGATGAAGATCGCCTCGAGGAAGAACGAGAAACCCTCGAGCGTGAACCCGAGACCGAACACGTCACCGAAACCGGACATGAACCCCGGCCAGAGCAATCCGAGCTCGAAACTGAGGATCGTCCCGGTCACCACGCCGACGGCGAACAGCGCGAGCATCACCTTCGACCAGCGCCGCGCCAGCATCCGGAACACCCCGTCGCCGGTCCGCAGGTACCGCCACTCGCAGAACAACACGAGCGCGGGAAAAGCGATTCCGAAGCAGACGAGGGGGATGTGCACGGCCAGCGACAACGCCTGCATCTGTCGCGCCTGCAAGAGGTAGTCCTGGTCAACTGGCATACACACCCCGTTCCCCAGCCATCGGTGGAGAAACCTGCCATCGATATTACCGCTGGGTGTGAGCCTGGCGAGCCCGCTACCCGGACCGACGACATACCGGCTACCAGGAATCCCCCGAATCGGGTTATCGGGATGCCGGTTCACCCGGTGGCGTCGATGCCGAACAGCGCTCGGTCCGAAAAGCTGTTGTAGACGGATCGACGACGAAAGACGAGGCTCGATGAGCGCTCCGACAGAGCACCGCCGGTCCGCCACACGACGCGCGGTCATCATCGCCGTGCTGGCGGTCATCATGGGCTCCCTGTTCGTCGCGTCGTACTCGCTCGCGCTCGGCGACCCGGTGCCGCACCAGATCCAAGCCGCACTCGTCGGCGACTCCGCCGAACACCAGTCCACAGTGGACGCAGTGCAGGGCGTCGCCCGCGGCGGCCTGGCCTTCCACCGGTATGGCTCGGTTGCGGACGCGCTGCACGCGGTCGACGAGCAGGACGTCTACGCGGCCCTCGACCTGACCGCGCCGACACCGACGCTGTACGTGTCCAGCGCGGCCGGAGCGTCCGTCGCGCGGGTGCTGGAGCAGGTCGCCGTCGCCGATCCGGCGGTGCGGGTGGTGGACACGCATCCGCTTGGAACGCACGACCCGAACGGCGTGGAGATCTTCTACCTCATGCTCGTCGCGACGATCGTCGGGTTCATCACGGTCTTCCAGGTGGGCGCGAACGCGGGTCCGTTCTCGCCGCGCCGGTGGACGGCGTTCGTGGCCGGCCTGGCGGTGGGCGCGTCGCTGGTCTTCACGCTCGTCGACGGTCTGCTGCTGCACCGGCTCACGTTGCCGGTGCTGGAGAGCTGGGGCATCCTCGCGCTGCACATCCTGGCGGTCGCGTCGTTCTGTTCGCTGATGGTCGTGCTGATCGGCCGCTGGGCGATCGTGCCGACGTGGTTGTTCTTCGTCGTGCTGGGCAACAGCTCCTCCGGCGGCGCGGTCGCACCACCCCTGCTGCCCGCCCCGTTCGCGTTCGTCTCCCAGTGGCTGCCCTCCGGCGCCACCGTGACGTCCCTGCGCAACGCCGTCTACTTCGCGAACTGCCAGCACCCCCAGCCGATCGCGGTGCTCGCCGTCTGGGCCACGGTCCTGTTCGGGGCGATGATCCTGGTGACACACAAACTCGGCAAGAGCCCGGGAACCGACTGAGGAAGGACTTGCGATGACGACCAAGACCTGGTTCATCACCGGCACCTCGCGCGGCTTCGGCCGCGAGTGGGCGATCGCGGCACTGGACCGCGGCGACACGGTGGCGGCGACAGCCCGGGATGTCTCCAGTCTGGATGATCTCGTGGCCACCTACGGGGAGGCGATACTGCCGATCCGGCTGGACGTGACCGACCGCGAGGCGGATTTCGCCGCGGTGCGGCAGGCACACGAACACTTCGGGAGGCTCGATGTCGTCGTGAACAACGCCGGCTACGGACAGTTCGGCATGGTCGAGGAGATCAGCGAAGCCGAGATCCGGGCGCAGCTGGAGACGAACCTGCTCGGCGCGTTGTGGGTCACCCAGGCGGCGCTGCCCTCCCTGCGCGAGCAGGGCAGCGGGCACATCCTGCAGGTGTCCTCGATCGGCGGGATCTCGGCGTTCGTGAACACCGGCGCCTACCACGCGTCGAAGTGGGCGCTGGAAGGGTTGAGCCAGAGCCTGGCCCAGGAGGTGGCCGGGTTCGGCATCAAGGTCACGCTGATCGAGCCGGGCGGCTACTCGACGGACTGGGCCGGCCCGTCCGCCAAGCACGCCACCGTACTGCCCACCTACGAACCGGTCCACGAGCAGGCAGTCCAGGCCCGGGCCCAGCGCTTCACGCCCGGTGACCCGGCCGCGACCCGCGGCGCCGTGTTGCGGCTCGTCGACTCCCCCAACCCGCCGCTGCGGTTGTTCCTCGGCGAGGCGCCACTGGGCATCGCGACCGCGGACTACGAGTCGCGGCTGGCCACGTGGCGTGCGTGGCAGCCGGTGGCCGCCGCCGCGCAGGGCGGCGGGAACTAAAGCACGTGTCCATCGTCGCGGAAGAGGCCACAGTGACATCGTCGCGAGTGTCGGGATCCGCCCGGCCGGAGAATCACGTCGTCGTCCTGTTCGGGGCGACGGGTGACCTGGCCGCGCGCAAGCTGCTGCCTGGGCTGTTCCACCTCGCCGCGGTCGGTCTGCTGCCCGAGCAGTACCGGATCATCGGCTCGTCCCGGCGGAGAATGAGCGACGAGCAGTTCCGCGACCTCGCCCGCGACGCAGTCGAGCGGTTCGGGGCCAGCCAACCGGCCGGCGAGACCTGGGAAACGTTCCAGCAGAGACTCTCCTTCGCCGGCGCGAGCCCCGACGACACCACGGCGCTGGTCGCCGCGGTCGAACGCGCGGAGAAGGAGATCGGTGGCACCCCGGGACGATTGTTCCACCTCGCCGTCCCGCCGGGGGCCTTCGAACCGACGGTGACCATGCTCGGCGCCGCGGGCCTGGCGCCCGGGTCACGGGTCATCATCGAGAAGCCGTTCGGCACCGACCTGGAATCCGCTCGCGCGCTGAACGACACGGTCCACGCGGTCTTCGACGAGTCCCAGGTCTTCCGGATCGACCACTTCCTCGGCAAGGAGTCCGTCGACAACATCCTGGCCTTCCGGTTCGCGAACGGCCTGTTCGAGCCGGTCTGGAACCGCAACCACATCAGCTACGTGCAGATCGACGTGCCGGAGACGCTCTCGATCGAGGGCCGCGCCGGCTTCTACGACCACACCGGCGCCTACCGGGACATGATCGTCACGCACCTGCTGCAGGTATTGGGATTTCTGGCCATGGAGCCACCCACCACGCTGGACGCCCAGCACCTGCGCGAGGAGACGGCCAAGGTCTTCGACGCGCTCCGGCCCATCGACGTGCGGCACGTCGTCCGCGGCCAGTACACCGGGTACCGCGACGAGGACGGTGTCGCCCCGGACTCCCGGATCGAAACCATGGCGGCGGTGCGGGTCGAGATCGACAACTGGCGGTGGGCCGGCGTCCCGTTCTTCCTGCGCTCCGGCAAGAAGCTCGCCGCGAGCCGGCAGCTGGTGACGCTGGGCTTCCACGAACCGCCGCTGCGGATGTTCCCGATCGGCGCCCGGGACGGGCGGAACGAGATCGTCATCGACTTCGCCGACCCCGGCTCGATCACCGTCGACTTCCTCGCCAAGGAACCCGGCGCGCAGCTGCGGCTCGGCGCCGCCGGGATGGTCTTCCGCTACGCCGACTCGTTCTGCGCCGCCCACAGTCTCGAAGGCTACGAGCGGCTCATCCTGGACGCCATGCTCGGCGACCAGTCCCTGTTCACCCGGGCCGCGGCGGTGGAACGCCTGTGGGAGATCTCCGGCCCGCTCCTGGACAACCCTCCCCCGGTCCAGCCCTACGAGCCGGGCACCTGGGGCCCGCAACCAGCCGTCGACCAGCTCATCACGCCGTTCCGCTGGCGCCTGCCATACGCCGGCCCGCCTCGAGACTGAAGGTCCGCCATGTGTCGTTTGTTCGGGTTGTCGGCCGCCCCGCACCGGGTGCGCGCCACGTTCTGGCTACTGGATGCGCCGGACAGCCTTGCGCAGCAGAGCCGCCAAGAGCCGGACGGAACCGGGCTGGGTGTGTTCGGTGTGGACGGCACGCCGGTGGTGGACAAGCAGGCCGCCTGCCAGGACCCGCAGTTCGGCTGTGAGGCGAAGGAACGCGAGTCGGCGACGTTCGTTGCCCACGTCCGCTACGCCTCCACGGCAAGCTGAGCAGGTATGGCAGACCACCAGGTACCCGGCCGGACCTTCGCCGAGCGGACCGTGTGGGCGCGGAACGTCCGGACGCCGCTGCGTGAGTTCCTGCGCACCGAGACCGGCGGCGCGGTGGTGCTGCTGGCCGCCGCGGTCCTCGCGCTCGGCTGGGCCAACGTGCAGCCCGCGTCGTACGAGGCGGTGTGGGACACGCAGGCGGCAATCCGGGTCGGTGACCACGGCATCTCGGAGAACCTGCGCTGGTGGGTGAACAGCGGCCTGATGACTTTGTTCTTCTTCGTCGTCGGGCTGGAGGCGCGGCGCGAGTTCGACATGGGCGAGCTACGTGACCGGCGCCGGCTCGCGCTGCCGCTGGCCGCCGGCCTCGGCGGGATGCTCATGCCGATCGCGATCTTCCTGGCCGTGAACGCCGGGCGTCCCTCCGCCCACGGCTGGGGCGTGGTCATGTCCACGGACACGGCGTTCGCGCTCGGGATACTCGCGCTGGCCGGGCACCGTCTCCCGGCGCGGCTGCGGACCTACCTGCTGACCGTGTCCGTCGTCGACGACCTCGTCGCGCTCGCGGTCATCGCGACCGTGTACAGCGGGAAGGTGACCATCGCGCCGTTGCTTGTCGCGCTCGGCGTCTTCTGCGTCGTCCTGCTCGTGCGCGCCGCCGGGGTCCGGCTTGGCCTGGTGTACGCGCTGCTGGGCACAGCGGCGTGGGTGGCGCTGAGCCTCTCCGGGGTGGAGCCGGTGGTGATCGGCCTGGCGATCGGGATGCTCACCTTCGCCTACCCGGCCGCGCGCGGCGACCTCGAACGGGCGAGTGAGGTCTTCCGGCTCTTCCGCGAACAGCCCACCCCGGAGCTCGCCCGGTCGGCACAAACCGGCGTCGCCGCGGCGCTCTCCCCGAACGAGCTGCTCCAGCAGCGCTTCCACCCGTGGACCAGCTACGTGATCGTGCCACTCTTCGCGCTCGCCAACGCCGGCATCACGATCAGCCCCGGCTTCCTCGCCCACGCCTACACAGCGCCGATCACGCTGGGGATCCTGGCCGGGTACGTCCTCGGGAAGCCCCTCGGGATCCTCGGCCTCTCGTGGCTCGTCACCAGGCTCAGCCGCGGCCGGCTTCGCCCACCGGTGGGCTGGGCGGCCGTAGCCGGCGGCGCCACCGTCGCCGGTATCGGTTTCACCGTCGCCCTGCTGGTGGCGTCACTCTCCTTCACCGGCGAGCAGCTGCAGGAGGCGAAGCTCGGCATCCTGTCCGCCGCGGTGGTCGCGTCGGCCGGTACGTGGGTCCTCTCCTGGGTCACCGGCCTGCTCCCGTCACATCGGCGTATCCGCGCGCTGCTCGGCACCGGCGAGACTCTCGTCGACCTCGCCGCACCAGCCGACCCGGGCCGCGACCACATCCGCGGCCCCGAGAACGCCCCGGTCACCGTCATCGAGTACGGCGATTTCCAGTGCTCGTACTGCGGTCAGGCGGAATCCGTGATCCGGGACCTGCTCGCCTGCCGCGGTGACGTCCGGTACGTGTGGCGGCATCTACCGCTGTCCGATGTGCACCCATATGCCCGGCTGGCCGCGGAGGCCGCCGAGGCCGCCGCCAAGCAGGGGGCGTTCTGGCCGATGTACGACCTGCTGTTCGCCCACCAGGACACGCTCCGTCCCGGTGACCTCGTCCACCACGCCGGGGAACTCGGCCTCGACGTCGACCGATTCCGCGAGGACCTCCGCCGGCACACCGGCGCCGGCCAGGTGGCGGAGGATGTCGAGTCGGCCGACCTCAGCGGCGTCTCCGGCACGCCGACGTTCTTCGTCAACGGGCGGCGGCACTACGGCGCCTACGACATCGCCACGCTGTCGGCTGCGGTGGACACCGCCCACAAACGCGCCGTCAGTGCGGCGGCCAGTCCTCCGAATGGGACTCGATGATCCGAGTGACTACTCGGCGCCGACGACCGCGAAGTTCTGTTCGACGAAGATGTGGTGTGGCCAGTCGACGCCGATGCAGTGGACCTCGTACTCGCCGCTGCTCAGCTGAACCACCCGGTCGACGACGCCTCCCGGGTAGGCGGCCAGCGCGGCTTCCGTCGCCTTGTTCGCGGTCGTGCCGCTCACGATCGTCCCGGCACCCTCGCTGTAGTTCGCCGGGATCCGACCGACCTGCTTCGACACGGCCGGTGCACCGCGATGGAAGGGGACCACTCCCGCCGCGGCGGAGGCCGCGGCACCACCGTCACCATTCGGTTGCGCGATGACCTGCGTGGCAGTGATGGTCGTGCCGTCGGTCGTCCCGAGCACGAGCACGTTCTCGCCCGTCGTGATGGCACTCACGGCCGTCGAGCCCGTCCCGTTCACGGTCACCTTCTGCCCCGCTGATGTCGTCATCGTGAAGCTCGGCCCGGACATGCTGTCGACCGTGCCGGCCGCCCCGCCCGCCGCCGGTCCGGACCGAGCGTTGGATCCGCCGCCGGAGCCGGGCGTGCCGGGGCCTGCTGTCGCCGACGGTGACGTGGCCGTCGGCGACGAGGAAGTGGCGTCACAGGCGGAAAGCCCGAGCACCGCACACATCGACACGACGGCCGCGATCCAGCCGCTTCTTCCGCTCGACAGCGATCGCCGTGCCCGTGGCCACTGTGCCTTCTCAGCCACGGCATCGGGGTCACCTGGCTCGTGGTCACTCATGACAGCCCTCCGCGAGCGGCCGGTCGTCCGTGGGTCTCCGGATCCCGCTCGATGATCACCGGGCGCAGCCGGGTCCACACCACGAAGATGACGGCGACGACGGCCATGGCGATGCCGGCCCACAGGTTGGCGTTCACGTCGCCGGTCCTGGCCCGGTCGGCGGGAGAGTCCGCGACGATCCCCATGACGATCAGCACGATCCCGTAGAAGCCGAACAGGGCGGCGATGACGTTGCGGATGTCGAAGGCCCCGGCGCTGTGCCGTGCGTTGCTCATGTGTTGCTCCTTCATCGGAAGATCAGGTTGAGGGCGATGACGAGCACCAGGGAGATGCCCGCGAGCTTGGCCGGCGACCGGAACCAGGGCAGCCGGCTCGCCTCCGGGTCGGTGCGCTGCGCCGCGGGTGTCTCCGAGTAGACGAGCCCGGCCAGCTCGGCCGCCGGTTTGGGCGCCGTCGCCAAGCTGGTTCCGACGCTGACCACGACGTCGACGACGAACGCCACCCCGGCGGCCACGAACGCCGCGCCCTGACCGGGCAGGCTGATGACGCCGACCTGGTCCAGAACCCACACGATGACCGCGCTCACGGTGCCGGACACCAGGCCGACCCAGCCCGCGGTCGCGGTCATCCGTTTCCAGAACATGCCGAGGATGAAGGTGGCGAACAGCGGTGCGTTGAAGAACCCGAACAGGGTCTGCAGGTAGTTCATCAGGTTGCTGTAACCCGACGCGATGAGCGCCGTGCCGATGGCCAGCACCGTCGCGACGACGGTCGCCCACCTGCCGACCTTGAGGTAGTGGCCGTCGGGCCGGTCCTTCTTGACGTACCGCTGCCAGATGTCGTAGCTGAAGACGGTGTTGAACGCAGACACGTTGGCCGCCATCCCCGCCATGAACGCGGCGAGCAGGCCCGCCAGAGCGACGCCGAGGAGGCCGTTGGGGAGCACGTCGCGCAACAGCAGCAGGATCGAGTCGTTGTAGGTGACGCCCTCGGCTTGGCCGCCTGCCTTGATCCGCATGATCTCGGGCACGAGAACGCTGGCGATCATGCCGGGAATCACCACGACGAACGGGATGAACATCTTCGGGAACGAGCCGATGATGGGTGTGCTCCGCGCCGCCGACATCGACTTGGTGGCCATCGCGCGCTGGACCTCGACGAAGTTGGTCGTCCAGTAACCGAAGGACAGCACGAAACCCAGGCCGAAGACGATGCCGACGACCGAGAGGAACGAGTTGCCGAACCCGGAGAGCTGGTTGCCCGGCCACGATCTGAGCTGCTCGGCGCCACCGCCCGCGCTGTGGGTCACCTTGTCGATCAGGCCGCCGATGCCGCCGACGCGGTGCAGCCCGATGAGGGTGAGCGGCAGCAGCGCGGCGACGATGACGAAGAACTGCAGGACCTCGTTGTAGATGGCCGCCGACAGCCCACCCAGGGTGATGTAGCTGAGCACGATCGCCGCGGCGACGAGGAGGGCCACCCACAACGGCCATCCGAGCAGGCCGTTGACCACGGTGGCCAGCAGGAACAGGTTGATGCCTGCGATCAGCACCTGCGCGAGGGCGAAGCTGATCGCGTTCACCAGATGCGCGCCGGGGCCGAAACGGCGGAGCATGAATTCCGGGACGCTGCGCACTTTCGAGCCGTAGTAGAAGGGCATCATCACCACGCCCAGGAAGAGCATGGCCGGGATAGCGCCGATCCAGTAGTAGTGCACGGTCGGCATGCCGTACTCGGCGCCGTTGGCCGACATGCCGATGATCTCGACGGCGCCCAGGTTCGCCGAGATGAACGCCAGGCCGGTGACCCACGCGGACAGCGACCGCCCCGACAGGAAGAAGTCGAGGCTGTCGGAGACTCGCCGGCGCGCGGCCACACCGATCCCCAGCACCACGACGAAGTAGACGAAAACCAGCACGTAATCCACCGGACTGGCGCCGATCCGCAGCGGATTGCCCACGAGACCCTTCTTCCTGCTCGGGTAACACTCTTTACCGGCAAAGAAAGGATCTCCGTTCGTGACGCGGTCACGCATCCCCACCAGCCGCCATCCGCGGGTTGTGGCCAGGAGGGGGTCCGGCTTCCTGCTAGCGGGTAGCGGAGTTGGCCGCTCCGGGATGACGGTGCCGTGACCAACGTCAATCGTGGGGCAGCTGAACGCCGGCGGCTGGAACCTGCCGCGCTGCCGGTTTCGCGCCGGACTCCTCCTCCGCCGCCTAGCTGCCGCTGCAGGCCACCGGGCTCACCGGTCGACGTCCTCGATCAGGCGCCGGTGCAGTTCGACCGTGAGGACATGGATCTCACGGGTCAATTCTGTGTTGGTCTTGAGCTCTTGGTCCTGCTCAGTGAAATCGTGATCGGCCTTGGCCTGCTGGAACGCGGCCTGACGGTTCTGTCCGACCATGACGAATGTCGACAGGAAGATCGCTTCGAGGGACACGATCAGGGTGAGTTTGGGCCACGGATCCGACTCGATGAAGACCATCCAGACTGCGAACAGCACAGCGTGGATGTAGACGAACCGCATGGAGCCGGCGAACGCGGTGATCGCGTCGGCGATCCGGAGCTGAAGATCGTCATGTCGCTGTGCTCGGTGTGCCAGGACAACTGGGTGGTGCGGTGAGCTGTCGGTGAATTCGGGCGGCACGTCATCTCCCGGAACCGGAGGTCGGAGCCGGACCGACTGATCCGGCTTGAGTGTCCGTTCCTACACGCGCGTCGCCGCCGATAACAAGCGGCCGGTGAAACCGAAGCCCTTCGGTCATGAATCTGCTCACGACCGGGGTGCTGTCGCAGCACCTACCAGAACGTCCGCGGTGGCGGCACCGGCGCAGCCCGCAAGAGGACGCGCTCACCGCCTTATAGTCCCGGCACGGCGAGCACGAAGCCGCACTCGCCCTCGGCTTTCTGCCCCGCCCGCCCGCGCTGGAGTCTGCCGCCCGTCGACCGCGGCGTCAGCCGTGACCGTGCTCGCCCGCGTCGATTCCGTGGGGCTCGAAACCGTCGCCACCGAAGCCGTGCACAGCGGCGAGAACGATCGCCGCGGCGACCACGAGTCCGATGAGGACAGTCACGACCATCAGCAGCCGACGGCGGCCGGGGGCCGGTTCTGGGGCGCGCCCGAGCAGCACCGCGAGGTCGGCGGCGAGGTTCCGGCGAGCGGCGGCCACGATCGGCCGCCAGCCCGGCGCCGCATCCGGCAAGGGGGCGGGCAGATCCGCGGTCACCTCCGCGAGTTCGTGGCGGAAGCGGATTTCTCCGATCCGCGCCAGGCGTTCTTCGACTTCGTCCATCGTCAACCGGCCTTCACCGGCCGCCGCGTAGAGCGCGGCCCGGACCTGCTCACGTTCCGCATCCGAGCAGCGGATCCCGTCCGCGGTGTCCGTGGGCGGCGTCGAGCCGGCCGGATTCTCACTCATTGTCTCCTCCTTCGTGTCGGATACGCCTTGTTGCGAGGTTAACCGCGGAAAACGGCACTCGGCCCGGTCGAACGTTAATGTTCGATGAGAGTTGCCGCCCTCCGCGCCACTCTCAACTACAGTTACCCTGTGTCATCATCAGCCGGACGAAGGAACGCCGCGTGCACTTGGTGATCGTCGACGACGAGACGGCCTTGCAGAACTCGCTGTCGCGGACCCTGCGCTTCGAGGGCTATACCGTCTCCGTCGCCGGTGATGGCGCGGCCGGGCTCAAGCTGGTCCGCGACGAATCACCCGACGGCGTGCTACTCGACGTCACCATGCCGGTGCTCGGCGGCCTGGAGGTGTGCCGGGTGCTGCGGGCCGAAGGCAACACCGTGCCGGTCCTCATGCTGACCGCCCGGACCGGCGTGACCGACCGGGTGGCGGGCCTAGACGCCGGCGCCGACGACTACCTCGTCAAGCCCTTCGCGCTGCAGGAACTGCTGGCGCGTGTGCGCGCGCTGCTCCGCCGCACCGAGTACAACGCCCCGCCCGCATCGTCGGCCCCCGCGGCGCTGCGGTTCGCGGACGTGACCCTGGACCCCGCGACACGGGAAGTGTTCCGCGGCGACCGTCCTCTGCACCTGACCCGGACCGAGTTCGCGATGCTGGAGACGTTCCTGCGCCACCCGCGGATCGTGCTGACCCGGACCGTGATGTTCGAAAACGTGTGGGGCTACGACTTCGGCACCGCGTCCAACGGGCTCGACGTCTACGTCAGCTACCTGCGACGCAAACTGGAGGCCGACGGCGAACCCCGGCTGCTGCACACCGTGCGCGGGGTCGGCTACGTGCTGCGCGAGGAGCCGCTGTGAAACGCCCTCGGTGGCACCGGCTTTCGCTGCGCGCGCGGCTCGGTGTCCTGGTGGCCGCCGCCGTAGCGATCGCCGTGGTGCTGGTGTCGGCGATTTCCTGGAGCATCACCCGCGCGGATCTCTTCGACCAGTTCGACGCCCGGCTGCAATCCTACGCCCAGCTCGCGGCCAAGACCTCGTCCCCGGCCGAAGCGCTGGCAACACTTCGCTCCACCGAGAACCGGGACGGACCCGGCCGCGGCGGCGGCCTGACCGTGCAGTTCCTGTCCCCCACCGGCGTCGTCACCGGCACGGCAGGCGACAAACCCTTCATCCCGCCCCTGCCATCGGAAGCGCCGCCGGCCTCGGGCGCGCTCGGTCGCACCTCCGACACCCGCCGGATCGACGGCGACCGATTCCGGGTGTGGACGGCCCAGCGGTCCGACGGGGGCACAGTCGAGGTCGCCCAGGACTCCGAGGACGTCGAGGACACGCTCGGCCGGCTGGGTTTCTGGCTCGTCGTCGTGTCACTGGCCGGGGTCGTCGGGGCGACGCTGGTGGGCCGGTTGATCGCCCGGTCGGCGCTGCGCCCGGTCGACGACCTGACCGCCGCGGCCGAGAACGTCGCCCGGACGCAGGAGCTTTCCGCGGCCATCGAAGTCACCGCGGCCGGGGAGATCGGCAGGCTGGCCACGGCGTTCAACGCGATGCTGGGCGCGTTGAGCCGCTCCCGCGACGAGCAGCGGCGGCTGGTCGAGGACGCCGGCCACGAGCTGCGCACGCCGTTGACGAGCCTGCGCAACAACATCGAGTTGCTCATCCACGCCGAGGCGAACCCGCAGCGGCAGCTTTCGGCCGAGGACCGGTCGCGGCTGCTGGCCGACCTCGACACCCAGGCCGTCGAGCTGACCGCGCTGATCGGCGAACTGGTCGACCTGTCCACCGGGGAACGGCCGAGCGAAGTGCCTGAACGGGTGGCACTGGCCGATGTCGTCGGTTCGGCACTGGAACGCACCCGGTCGCGGTGGCCGAAGGTGTCCTTCACCGCCGAGCTGACCGAGGCCGAGATCCTCGTCCGGCCGGCCGCCCTCGAACGCGCCCTGCTGAACGTCCTGGACAACGCCGCGAAGTGGTCACCACCCGGCGGAACCGTGCAGGTGACGATGTCGGTGACGCCGGACGCGGTGCGCGTCCGGGTCGATGACGAAGGCCCGGGAATCGCCGAAGCCGATCTGCCGCACGTGTTCGAGCGGTTCTACCGGGCCGACGCCGCCCGCGCCCTGCCCGGCTCGGGCCTCGGACTGGCCATCGTCGACCAAGTGCTCACCCAGCACGGCGGCCGCGCCGAGGCCGGCCGAGCCGATTCCGGGGGCGCTCGCTTCGACCTGGTCCTCCCGGCGGCCGCTTCTTAACGAAACCGCGCGTGATCTTCATCGAGCTCTCATGGACGGGCACCACCGTCTGAGGGGTGACTCCACGGTCCGCGCTCTCGCCCACTCCGCTGGCGACCCTGACGCTGGTGATGGCCGCCGTCGCCCAGGTCATCATCGCCGGGCTGACCCTCGGTTTCGCCGGAAATGTCAGCCCTTGGCGTGACCCGGTCAGCGACTACGCCTGGCACCGCGGTGGCCGGTTCCTGTTCGCGGTTGCCGTCATGCTCCTGCTCGCGGCCGCCGCGGCGCTGGCGGTCGCCGCTCACCTCGCCGCGCTGCCCCGGACGCCCCTCGTGAGCGCCCTGTTCCTGTTGTGGACGGCCGGGCTCGTCGTGGTCCTGCTGTTCCGCAGCAACCTCAGCGCCACGGACCCGACGGCGTCCGGGGAGATCCACCGCGCCGGCGGGGCCGTGCTGTTCGCCAGTCTCCCGCTGGCCGCGTGGACGTTGAGCAGGCGCCTGCGGACCGACACCCGCTGGCTCGCCGCCGCGAGCCCCCTCCGGCGTGGCGCGGTCGCGGGAGTCGTGACCGCGGCGGCGTTCGGCAGCGCGCAGATCGTCGGCTGGCTCCCGGCCGGTCTGCTCGAACGCGTCGCGCTGCTGGCCGAGTTTCTGATCATCGCCACCACGGCGACCGCGCTGCGGCGGGCCGTCCGATGACCGCCCTAGCCATTGCGTGCGCCCTGCTGGCCGCCGTTCTCTTCGCGGCGGCGGCCACTCGCCAGCACGACGAGGTCACCGAGCTGGCCATCGAGGGCACGCCTCGGCTGCGCACCCTCGCCCGGCTGCTGCGGTCGCGCGGATGGTGGGCAGGGACGTCGCTGGCCACCGGCGGGAGCCTGCTGCACGTCGCCGCCCTGTCCCTCGCTCCGCTTCCCGTCGTCCAGCCACTGGGCGTCTTCAGCCTCGTCCTCACGGTCGTCTTCGCCCGTCGGGCCCGCAACCGCCGGGTCCTCGGCGCCGTGATCCTGGTCCTGCTCGGCGTCGCGGGCTTCGTCACGCTCGCCGCGTCCGCCACCACGCACACGTCGATCAGCTGGGGAGCGGCCGAGTCGGTCGCGCTGGCCGGGTTCGTGCTGGCCGCGGTCGTCTGGTTCGCCCGGGCGAGCTGTGCCGTGCTGGCCGGGGCCGCGGCCGTCCTCTTCGGACTCGGCTCGGCGGTCGTGCACGCCGCCGTCACCCAGCCGCTCGCAGCCGCCGTCCTGCTCGGTGCGCAGGCGGTGCTCCTGCTGGGCGCCGGTGGGGTCGTCCTGCACCGCGCCTACGCCGCCGGGCACACCGCGGTCGTCGTCGGCACCACGACCGTGCTCGACCCGCTGACCGCCGTCGCCGTGGCCGCCCTGGCCTACGGCGAAGCGCCGCACCTCACCGCGACCACCGCGGTCCTCGCGGCCGCGGCCGCTTTCGTCGCTCTCGCCGGTGTGCGCGTGCTCGCCGGTGCCCTCTCGCAAGATCCGTCCCGAGCCAAGGAGAACTCCGTGCCCGAGCACCCGTCCGGCCTTCGCATCCTGATCGGCGCCGACACCTTCCCGCCCAACGTCAACGGCGCGTCGTTCTTCGCCGAACGGCTGGCTCGTGGGCTTGCCGCGCGCGGCCACGACGTCCACGTCGCCTGCCCGTCCGCCGACGGTCCATCGCGCACCGAGGAGCGCGACGGCTATGCCGTCCACCGGATCCGCTCCCGGGCCATCCCGTTCCACGGCGACTACCGGTTCTGCACGCCGGGCGGCGCCCGTAAGGAGGTCGGTCCGCTGCTGGACCGGCTGCGTCCCGACGTCGTCCACGTCCAGGCCCACTTCGGCGTCGGCCGCGCCCTGCTCGAAGCCGCGGCCGAGCGCGGGCTGCCTGGCATGGCCACAAACCACTTCATGCCGGACAACCTGCTCGGCTACACGCCCTTCCCGCGGCGGGTCAAGGACTCGATCGCCCGGTGGGCCTGGTGGGATCTGCTGCGCGTCTACCGCGACGCGCGGATCGTGACCACGCCGACGCCGCGGGCGGCCGAAGTGCTCGCCAGGATCGGGCTCGACCGGCCGGTGCAGGTCGTTTCGTGCGGCATCGATCTCGCGCACTACGCCGCGTCCGCCGTCCGCCCGGGCGACGGGCCGATGTCGGTGCTGTTCGTCGGCCGCCTGGACGCGGAGAAGAACATCGACCAGCTGCTGCGCGCCCTCGCCCCGCTGCCGCACGTCCGCGCGGACCTCGTCGGCGACGGCACCCGCCGTCACGACCTCGAGACGCTCGCCGCCGAGCTGGGCCTCACCGATCGCGTGACGTTCCACGGCTTCGTCTCCGACGCCGAACTCGTCCGCCGGTACGCCGAGGCCGACGTGTTCTGCATGCCCGGCACGGCCGAGCTGCAGAGCCTAGCCACGATGGAGGCGATGGCCGCAGGCCTGCCCGTGGTCGCCGCCGACGCGCTCGCCCTCCCGCACCTCGTGCACCACGGCACCAACGGCTACCTCTTCGCACCGGGCGCGATCACCACCATCTCGCGGTGGATCGCCGACCTGGCCGCGGATCCGGCCGCCCGCGCCACGATGGGGGCGGCGTCCAGGGCTCTCGTCGCCCGCCACGACATCGATGGCGCGCTGGCCACTTTCGAGGCCCAGTACCTGATCCTGCTCGGCCTGCCCGCGCCGGCCATGGTTCCCCAGACCGCATAGCCCGCCAGACCCGGGCAAGACCCGCAGTATTTCTCCATCCGCGTAGCACCGAACTCGGGAAGGCACCGTGCTGGACTACTTCGAGGCGATCGTCGTCGGTGCCTTCCAGGGCATCACCGAGCTGTTCCCGGTCTCCAGCCTCGGCCATTCCGTGCTGATCCCCGCGGTCGTCGGCGGGCAGTGGGCGAAGGACCTCGACGTGTCGGCTCCGGAGTCGCCGTACCTGGCGTTCATCGTCGGGCTGCACGTCGCCACCGCCGCCGCGCTGCTGCTTTTCTTCCGCCGCGACTGGGCCCGCATCATCGGCGGGTTCGTCAGCTCGATCCGGCACCGCCGGGTCCAGACGTCCGCCGAGCGGCTCGCCTGGCTGATCGTGCTCGCCACCATCCCGGTGGGGGTCAGCGGGCTGTTGCTGGAACACCTCTTCCGCACCACGCTCGGCAAGCCGATCCCGGCCGCGGCGTTCCTGATCGCCAACGGCGTGGTCCTCTACGGCGGCGAACTACTGCGCCGCCGGGCGAACGCGACCGCCGTCCCGGCCGACGCTCCCGGTGCGGCCGCCGACGCGGACGCCGCGGCCGATGATCGGCTGTCCCGGATGTCGCTCGGCCGCGGCACGCTGATCGGGGCTGCCCAGGTACTGGCCCTGCTGCCCGGGATCAGCCGGTCCGGCGGCACGATGGTCGCCGGGCTGCTGCGCGGGCTGTCGCGCGAAGACGCCGCCCGCTTCTCCTTCCTGCTGGCCACGCCGGTGATCCTCGCGGCCGGGGTGCTGAAGATCCCGGACCTGTTCGGCCCGCTCGGCACCGGCATCCACGGCCAGGTGCTCGCCGGCAGCGTCGCCTCGTTCGTCAGCGCCTACCTCGCGGTCCGGTTCCTCACCCGCTACTTCCACTCGCGGACCCTGACGCCGTTCGCGATCTACTGCGTGCTCGCCGGAGCGGGTGCGCTGGCCGTGCTCACCCTCCGCTGAGACGAGCCGGGTCGGTTCCTTCCCGGTGGGCCGTCCGGGCGGTGTGCACGTCGGCAGCGTGCTCCCCGATCCAGCTCATCAACCCGTGGAGGAGCTGCGTGATGCCTTCGCCGAGCTTTGACAGCCCATAGCTGACCATCGGCGGCGTCGAAGGATGCACCGTACGCACGATCAAGCCGTCTCCCACCAGCGTGCGAAGCGTCTTGGCCAGCATCTTCTCGCTGATGCCCTCGATCTTGGTGTGCAGTTCCGAGAAACGCAGCGGGCCGTCGCGCAGGCCGGTCGACTGCCTGGCGAAGCCGGGCGGGCCGTCGGCGAACCGCGCCACCTCACCGAAGACCTCCCGCAGCACGGGCAGTCGCGCGTCACCACCGGCACCGCGGCGGCCAGCGCCTCCATCGCCGCCAGCCCGAACCCCTCCCGCCTGGCCACCGCCGATCACGATCACCGGCCGGTGCCGGCCGTCGAGCTCGAAGTTCATGCCGATCAGTGCACCCGGGAATCATTTCCGGACGGTTCATCCGGAACACCGACGCGTTACCGGACCGGGCGGGAGTAACGCTTCCGCGGTCACGCGCTTAACACTGCCCGGTGTCTCAAAGTGAGACGAAGAATGGCCGGCCCGCTCGTAAGATTCGGGGCGGCGCCAAGGAGGCCGTGATGCTCGACCTGGACTATCGGCGGGACGCGATCGTGGTGCGCATCCGCACGGCGACGCCCGCAGTGCTGGATTCCGTCCTGCTGGACGGTTTGGCCGCGGCCATCACCTACATCGGTCCCCGCCGGCCGATCGTCCTCACCGGCGTCGGCGGCGTTTTCGCCCCCGACGTGGAGACCGCACCGTGCCCGGCCCGGACCGACGCGCTGAACCGCCTGCCGGGGGTGCTGAGCGCACTGCGCTCGCACCCGCTTCCCATGGTGGCCGCCATCAACGGTGACGCGATCGGCGCCGGCTACGCACTGGCCGAAACAGCCGACGTCCGGATCATGTCCGGAGGAGCCGTCGAGCCCTCGTCCCGGCGTGCGCTGCGTCTCCAGCCGAGAGCGGCGGTGGCCGCCGGACTGGTGGAGCTGCACTGTTCCCCCGGGCATCTGATTGATCTCGCCCTGCGGCTGGCCGCTCAGCCGCAGGGCGCTTTGGCCGGATAGCCGGCCACCGCTCCCGAGTCTGGCGACAGCAGCTCCTCGCGGCACGATCTG
>NZ_JBHVXZ010000039.1:0-46206 GCF_042881395.1 Amycolatopsis sp. NPDC058278
CTCATCCCCGCGCCCCCCGTCCCCCACACCCCCCCCCCCCCCCCCCCCGCGGGGGAGCCCCCCCCCGGCCCCCCCCCCCCGGGCGGGACCGGCACGGCCCGGTTCGTGCTCAAGAAGCTCCTCGAAGCGCTGATCAGCATCGTGCTGGTGATCGTGCTGTTCTTCTTCCTCTTCCGGATGCTGCCCGGCGACCCGGTCGCGGCGATGACCCGCGACCACCCCACCAGCCCGCGGCAGATCGCCGAACTGCGCGAGAAGATGGGCGTCGACAAGCCCGTCTTCGTCCAGTTCGGCAACTACTTCTGGAACCTGCTGCACGGCGACCTCGGCGAATCCCGGCTGCTCAACAACGGCCGCCCGGTCGCCGACATGATCGGCGAACGGCTCTGGCCGACCATCCTGCTCGTCGGCAGCGCCACCCTGCTCGCCGTCGTCCTCGGGCTGTGGCTCGGCATCCGCGCCGCCTGGCGCCGCGACAGCTTCTTCGACCGCAGCCAAACCGGGCTCGCGCTGACCCTGTGGTCGGTCCCGCAGTTCTGGCTCGGCCTGATGCTGCTCGTGGTGACCAACGGCCTGTTCCCCAGCCGCGGCATGCACTCCCCGGACGCCGCACCCGACGTCCTCTCCCAGACCCTCGACGTCCTGCACCACCTCGTGCTCCCGTGCGTCACGCTGCTGGCGGTGTTCTACGCCCAGTACATGCTGATCATGCGGTCGTCGCTGCTGGGGGAGATGAACGCCGACTACCTCACCACCGCCCGCGCCAAGGGCCTGCGCGACGACCTCGTCCGCCGCCGCCACGCCGTCCCCAACGCCCTGCTGCCCACCACCACGCTGGTGTTCATGCAGTTCGGCTCGGTGCTGGCCGGCGCGGTCACCGTCGAGGCCGTGTTCAGCTGGCCCGGCCTGGGCCAACTGACCTACGACGCCCTGCACGGACCCGACCTGCCGGTGCTGCAGGGCGTGTTCACCGTCCTGGCCGGCGCGGTGGTGCTGATGAACCTGCTCGCGGAACTGCTCTACCGCGTGCTCGACCCGAGGGTGCGTACCTCATGACCACCGCCGAGACACCCCGGCAGATCACGTGGGCGCGCCGCCGGGCGTCGCTGAAGAGGACCTGGCGCGAGTTCGCCGGCCAGCGGGCCGCGCTCACCGGGCTCGTCCTGCTCGGCGCCACCGTGCTCGTCGCCCTGCTCCTGCCGCTCATCAGCGACGAGACCGGCCTCGACGTCACCAAGGCCACCGGGGCACCGCTGTCCCCGCCGAACGCCGACTTCTGGCTCGGCACCGACAACTTCGGCCGCTCGGTGCTGCTGATGACCGTGTGGGGCACCCGGATCTCCCTGCTCGTCGGGTTCTCCGCGGCACTGCTGTCGGTCGTCATCGGCACCCTGATCGGCATCACCGCCGCCCACTTCGGCGGCTGGGTGTCGGCGACCCTGCTGCGGTTCACCGACTTCTTCCTGGTGCTGCCCTCCCTGATCCTCGCGATCGCGCTCTCGGCGGTGCTGCCCAAGGGCGTCGGCACGATCATCATCGCCATCGGCCTCACCGCCTGGCCCAGCACCGCCCGGCTCGTCCGCGCCCAGACGCTGACCATCGAGAGCCGCCCCTACATCGAGCGCGCCCACGCCCTCGGCGGCGGCCACCTGCACATCATCGGCCGGCACGTGCTGCCCGGCGTGATGCCGCTGGTCCTGGCCAACACCACCCTCGTCGTCGGCAACGCCGTCATCGCCGACGCGACCCTGTCGTTCCTCGGCGTCGGCGACCCCAACTCCATCACCTGGGGCCTGGTGCTGGAAAACGCGCTCAACAACGGCGCCATCAGCCGCGGCGCCTGGTGGAACGTGCTCCCACCGGGCATCGCCATCGTCCTCGTCGTCCTCTTCTTCACCCTGGTCGGCCGGGGCCTGGAGACCGTGTTCAACCCGAGGTTGAAGAAGTGACCACCCCGCTGCTGCAGCTCACCGACCTGAACGTCACCTACGCGGTGGGGGACTCCGAAGTCCCCGCCGTCCGCGGCGTCGGCCTCACCCTCGACCCCGGCGGCACCCTCGGCGTCGCCGGCGAATCCGGCTCCGGCAAGTCCACCGTCGCCATGAGCGTGCTGCGGCTGCTGCCGCGCACGGCGAAGATCACCGGCGAAATCCTCCTCGACGGCCAAGACGTCACCACCATGAAGTGGGGACGGCTGCGCGCGGTCCGCTGGGCCGAGGCGTCGGTGGTGTTCCAGGGCGCCATGCACGCGCTCAACCCCGTCCGCAAGATCGGCGAGCAGATCGCCGAACCGCTGCGGCTGCACCCGCCCGCCGGCAAGACGCTCACCGACGCCGCTGTCGACGCCCGCGTCGCCGAGCTGCTCACCCAGGTCGACCTGCCCCCGAGCCGGGCCGGTGCCTACCCCCACGAGCTGTCCGGCGGGCAGAAGCAGCGCGTCATGATCGCCATGGCGCTGGCCTGCTCGCCCCGGCTGATCATCGCCGACGAGCCGACCACCGCCCTCGACGTCATCGTCCAGGCCCAGGTCCTCGCCCTGCTCGCCAAGCTGGTCGCCGAACAGCACATCGGGCTGATCATGATCAGCCACGACCTGTCCGTGCTCGCCGCCACCTGCGAACGCATCGCCGTCATGTACGACGGGCAGATCGTCGAGGAAGGCCCCAGCGCCGAGGTGATGGGCTCACCTCGCCACGACCACACGCGAGCGCTGGCCGCCGCGTTCCCCACCGTCGGCGACCCGGTGTCCCGCTTCGCCCCGGCCACCAGCACCCCGCTGCCGCCCGAACCGGCGAACCGCGTTCCCGGCGGTGAGCCGCTGCTGGCCGCGGAGAACCTGCGCGTGTCCTTCCGCGACCGCACCGGCAAGCGCATCGACGCCGTCGCCGGCGTCGATCTCACGGTGTCCCGCGACGAGATCGTCGCCCTGGTCGGCCAGTCCGGCTCCGGCAAGACCACGCTCGCCCGCACCCTGCTGGGCCTGCAGAAACCCGATTCCGGCGTGGTCCGCTACGCCGGGAAACCCGTCCCGGCCGGCGGGGCCGGGCTCAAGGCCTACCGCCGGCAGGTCCAGCTCATCCTGCAGGACCCGACGAGCGCGCTCAACCCGGCCCACACCGTGTACGAGGCCGTGGCCGAAGGCCCGCGGATCCACCGGCTCGCCGACGAGCGGGCCGTCGTCCACCGGGCGCTGGAGGCCGCGGAGCTGCGGCCCGCCGAGAAGTACGCCGACCGGCTGCCGCACCAGCTCTCCGGCGGCCAACGCCAGCGCGTCGTCATCGCCGGGGCGCTGGCGCTCGAGCCGTCGGTGGTGGTGGCCGACGAACCGGTCGCCTCCCTCGACGCTTCCGTCCGCGGCGAAATCCTCGCCCTGCTGCTGCGGCTGCGCCGCGAACTCGGCCTCGCCGCGCTCGTGATCACCCACGACCTGGGCCTGGCCTGGAACATCGCCGACCGCGTCGCCGTGATGTACCGCGGCGAGCTCGTCGAAACCGGGACCGTCGAACAGGTCCTGCTCGACCCGCGGCACGAGTACACGAAGTCCCTGCTGGCCGCCCTGCCCGGCGGCACCCTCCAGCACCGCACTGTCGAAACCTGATACTGCGAGAACTCCGCACGAGCGCGGTGTGTAATCTCCGAACGGAAATGGCGACCACCACCGACCCCGCACAGACGCCCTCGACCGGCCTGGCCGAGCGGCTCCGCGTGCCCTCGCGATTCCCCTACCGCACGATCGCGATGGGCACCGTCGGCAGCACCCTGCTGATGATCGCCGCCCTCGGCGCCGGCGGCATCCTGATCTCCGACCCCGTGCTCGGCCACGGCCCGCTCTCGTGGGTCCGCTACGGCCACGGGCGCATGCTCGCCAACGCCGTCCTCTACACCGGCTTCGGCATGGTCGTCTGGGCGTGGGTCCGGCTCGGCCGCTACGTCCTCGCCGGCCGCATCGGCAGCCGCCCGATCCTGGTCGCCGCCGGGTGCTGGATGGCGCCGCTGCTGGTGTCGCCGCCGCTGTTCACCCGCGACGTCTTCTCCTACCTCGGCCAGGGCGCCCAGCTGCTCTACGGGCTCGACCCGTACGCCAACGGCCCCGCCGAGCTCGACGTGCTGCCGAACGTCGTGCAGAACGTCCACCCGCTCTGGCAGACCACCCCGGCCCCGTACGGCCCGCTGTTCCTGCTGATCTCCAAGGGCGTCGTCGCCACCAGCGGCGACAACATGATCCTCGGTGTCATCCTCATGCGCCTCGTGCTGCTGGTCGGCCTGGCCGGCACGCTGTGGGCGCTGCCGCGGCTGGTCAAGCACCTCGGCGGCAAGCTCCCGGTCGCGCTGTGGCTCGCGGTGGCCAGCCCGATGATGGTCATCCACCTCTTCGGCGGCCCGCACAACGACTTGATGATGCTCGCGTTCCTCACCATCGGCGTCCTCGCCGCCCTCGAGCGCAAGCACGTGCTCGCGGTCGTCCTGGTCACGATCGGCATGCTGATCAAGCCCACCGCCGCGATCGCGCTGCCGTTCATCGTCTGGATGTGGGCCAACCACCTCACGGGCGAGTCGAAGGTCCGCAACTTCCTGCGCGCCGGCGCGGCCTCGATGGGCCTGTTCCTGCCGGTGTTCGTCGCGGGCACGTGGATCTCCCTGGGTTCGCTCAACCTCGGCTGGTGGTCCGGGCTCAAGGCGCCCCAGCTCATCGCGAACTGGCTGAACATCCCCACCGGCATCGGCGAGGTGTTCTACAACCTGGTCCACCTGATCGTGGACGTCCAGGTCTCGCCGTTCGTGACGGTCGCCCGCGCGGCGGGCATGCTCCTGCTGATCGCCTTCGGCGTCCGCCAGTGGTGGCTCGCCCGCGGCGGCGGCACGGAGGCGGTCTACCGGGCCGGGATCTCGCTGCTCGCGGTGGCGATCCTCATGCCGCCGACCCTGCCGTGGTACCTGACCTGGGGCTTCGTACTGCTCTCGGCGTTCAAGTGGCAGCCTCGCCACTTGGCGCTCGTGGTGGCGGTGTCGGTGTTCGTGACGCTGGTCTACTACCCGACGGGCGAGCAGGCCCTGTACGACTGGTGGTTCATCGCGCTGGTGGTGGTGGCGAGCCTGTACTCGGCGGCGTCGCTCCTGCGCCCGGACCCGCTGGGCGTCATCGACGCCTGGCGCCGCCCGGAGAAGTTCCTCCGCGACTAAGGCTCCTGACAGAACGATCTTCGGGGTCTTCCGATCCTCACATGTTCGCCCTGCGAGGCGTGGCCCAAAAGCGGTCCGAGGCCCATCGCCCGCCGTGGGCAGGCCCATGGCTCCGGGCCGGGCACGGTCAGGTGAGTGGTTGAGCGCACCATCGCGTAGTACCACGGCATGAAACGCCTGCGCATCCGCTGAGAACGCCCCGACGACATCCACGAAGCTCGCCACCTGCATCATCACCTGGCGACACGTCGCACGACTTTGTAGGAACTCCAAGCCGGGCGGCTGCGCGCCATCTCCTGCGCTGCACGCCGTAGTAGCGGCCGGCGTGCTCCCGCTCTTCGGAGGACATGCCGGGACGATGGCACGCCCGCCGGCCCGGAGCCACCGGATTCAGGCGATTCCGGTCCAGCCGGTCCACGTGTGCACGTCCGTGACCACCACAGCGTGCTCCGGCGGGCGCTCGGCGTACTGCTCGTACTTGGCCACCAGCCACGCCACCGGCTCAGCCCCCGGCGGCTCCACCCGCGCCACCCCGTCCGCCCGCGCCCACCACAGCTGCGTCCAGTCCTCGGCGTAACCGTCGGCCAGGAAGCACACCGCCGGGTTCTCCGCGATGTTGCGCAGCCGCCGCAACGCCACCGAAGACTTCGGCTTGTGGTCCACCGCGAACACCACCGTGTCACCGCGCACCGCGAACGTCACCGGCACCAGGTGCGGCACCCCCTCAGCCGAGGCCGTCGCCAGCCGCGCCACCCGTGCCGCGGCGAACCGGTCCCGGGCCTCCGTCGACGTGAGCTTCACGTCAACGCGGGGGAGTCGAACGTCAGCGTCCCCAGGTCCGCGTCCAGCGTCACCGGTACCCCCAGCGGCAACGTCGGCGACGACGCCACGTGCCCGAACCCGAACTCCTCCACCAGCGGCACCCCCAACGGCCCCAGCCGGTCCAGCACCAGCGCCCGCACGTCCGCAGGGTTCCCGCACGCCGCCCACGAACCCAGGACGATGCCGCGCACCCCGGCGAACCAGCCGCTGCGCAGCAGCTGCGTCAGCATCCGGTCCAGCCGGTACACGCTCTCCGTCACGTCCTCCAGCAGCACGATCGCGTCGCGCGCCGACCCGTGCTCCGGCGTCCCGATCCCCGCCGCCAGCAGCGACAGGTTCCCGCCCGCCGACACCCCCGACGCCCGGCCCGGCACCAACGGCGACCCGCCGCGCACCACCAGCGTCCGCTCCGGTTCGAACAGCGAACGCCGCAGGTGTTCGACCGCGAAGTCGTCGAACAGCACGCTGGCCGGCATCGGGGAGAACAAAGTGGACAGTCCCAGGTGGGCGTCCACCGCGCGGTGCAACGCCGTGATGTCCGACGACCCGGCCAGCACCTTCGGGCCCGCCGCCCGCAGCGCCGGCCAGTCGACCAGGTCCAGCATCCGCTGCACGCCGTAACCACCCCGCGCCGCCAGCACGCACCGCACCCCGGGATCCAGCCACGCCTCGGTGAACTCCGCCGCGCGTGCGGCGTCGGCACCGGAGAGGTACGGCGGCGAGCCCGGGTCGGCCCGCACGCACGGGCCGACCCGCACCTCGACGCCCCAGCCGCGCAGCACCGGCAGCGCCTTCTCCAGCAGGTCCGCCGGCACCGGCCCGGCCGGCGCCACCAGCGCCACCGTGTCCCCGGCCCGCAGCCGCGGCGGCCTCACCGCGACAGCTCCAGCCGCGCCACACCCGGCGTCTCGAAGCCGAACACCTGACCGTAGAACGACAATTCCGCCTCCAGCGCCGCCACGATCGTCGCCGCCTGCCGGAAGCCGTGCTGCTCGCCGGCGAACCGCTGGTAGGCGTACGGGATCCCACGCCCGGCCAGCTTGGCCACGAACCGGTCGGCCTGCTCCGGCGGGCAGATCCGGTCGTCCAGCCCCTGCTGGAACAGCACCGGCCCGGCCAGCCCCCCGACGTTCGCCAGCGGGGAACGTTCGACGTACCGCTGCCGCGTTTCCGGCAGCGGCCCGACGAGCCCGTCCAGGTACCGCGACTCGAAGTCGTGCGTGTCGCCCTCGGTCCCGGTCCACCCGGCCAGGTCCAGCACCGGGTACATCACCGTGCCCGCCCGGTAGGTCTTCGTCGTCGTCAGCGACGCCGCCGCGGTGAACCCGCCCGCGCTTCCGCCGCGGATCCCCAGCCGGTCACCGTCGGCCAGCCCGGCCGCCACCAGCGCTTCGGCCACCGCGACGCAGTCGGCGACGTCCACCACGCCCCACTGCTCCCGCAGCCGCTCGCGGTAGGCGCGCCCGAACCCCGTCGACCCGCCGTAGTTCACCGCCGCCACGCCGATGCCGCGGCTGGTGAAGTAGGCGATCTCCAGGTCCAGCTCGGCGAGGTGCTGCCCGGTGGGGCCGCCGTGGACGTGCACCAGCAGCGGCGGCCGTTCACCGTCGGGTGCCGCGAAGTCCGGGTTCCGCGGCGGGTACAGCACCACCGGCACGGTCTCGCCGTCCGGCGTGCTGAACACCCGCTCCTGGGGCACCGGCAGGAACGCCGAAGGCAGCTCCGGCTGCGGCGTCAGGTCCGTCACCGAGCCGTCGAGGGAAACCCGCACGACGGCGGACTCCCGAGCCGGCCCGCCCGCGACGCCGGCGACCGTGTCGCCGGACACCGCCAGTCCCGTCGAAGACCAGGCCGTCAGCTCATCGGCCACCGGCGCCACGGTGCCGTCCGCCTCGTCGAGCACCACCAGCCGGCCCGAGGAAAGCACCGCGTGCCGCCCGCCGCCCAGCGGCGCGAACCACCGCGACCCCGCCTTCCACAGCGGCCCGCCGAGCTCCTGCTCCACCGGCGCGAGGTTCACCACCGAGCCGTCCAGGCCGATCCGGTGCAGGTTCCACCAGCCGCCGGGGTCCATGAGCGCCAGCAGCGCGGCCGGCGTCTCCCACTCGACCTGGCACACCGAGACGTCTGCGCCGCCCGCCAGCACCCGGTGCGGCCCGAACGAGCCGTCCGCGGCCACCTCGGCCACGCACAGCTCGGTGCCGTCCCACGGCATCAGCGGGTGGTCCCAGCCGAACCAGGCCGCGTGCCGCCCGTCCGGCGACAGCTTCGGCACGGTCAGGAACCGGTGGCTCGCGGCCAGCACCCGCTCGCCGCCGCCGTCCACGGCGATCGCGACGAGTTCCCGTTCGACGTCGGTGGGCCGCGGCCCGGTGCCGCGCTCCCGGACCGCCCACACCTCACCCGGTCGCCCGGCCCGCAGATCGCCGTAGCGGGCGCTCTGCGGCTCCGCGGGGGAGGGCGTGAGCGCCACCACGCCGATTTCGCTCTGCGCGTACACGCGCTGATCGGCCCAGTGCGTGAAGACCACGGAATCCCCGGCGGCCGCCCACGGCCGCCCGCCGTACTCGTGCAGCCGGTTGCGGACGTTCCACGGGGCCGGCAGCACGTCCTCGGTACCGCCCGGCACCGCCCGGACCAGCGCGACCCGGCCCTGTTCAGCCGGTCGCGCCTCGGCCCACCACACCTCGTTCCCGACGACGTCGAGCCACTGCGGGCCGCCACCGGCGGCGGCCACTTCGGCGGCGGTGATGGGCGAAGACCAGGTTCCGCACGGGGAGATCCGAGACACCCCCCGAGGCTAGCGGCCCGCGAACGGTGGGGCGGCGGATGCCGATCATGCGCCGGTGGCCTAGGGTCGTCAGTGCTATGTCTCGCGTAATCCACGTCTTCCGCCAGCCGGATCGGTTCGTCGCCGGCACCGTCGGCGAGCCCGGCGATCGCACGTTCTACCTCCAGGCGTCGGAGGACGTGCGCACCATCAGCGTCACCATCGAAAAACAGCAGGTCGTCGTCCTCGCGGAACGCCTGAGCTCACTGCTGGAGGAGGTGGCCAGCCGGTTCGGCGCCGACGTCCCCGACGACGCCCCCGAAGACCTCGTCGACCTCGACCCGCTCACGGTGCCGGTCGAGGAGGAGTTCCGCGTCGGCACCATGGGCCTCGGCTGGGACGCCGACAGCAGCGCGGTCGTCATCGAACTGCTCGCCATCACCGAGGGCGAGGTCGACGAAACGGTCGTGCTCGACGACACCGAGGAGGGCCCGGACGCCGTCCGCGTCTTCCTCACCCCGGCCGCCGCGCGCGCCTTCGCCGAGCGGGCCGACCGCGTCGTCAACGCCGGCCGCAAGCCGTGCCCGCTCTGCGCGGAGCCGCTCGACCCCACCGGGCACATCTGCCCCCGGCAGAACGGCTACCGGCGCGAAACCGACGCGGGCGAAGAAGACTGACCATGGCGACTGCCCCGGCCGACCCCGCGTCCCGCGAACTCGTCACCCACGGCCGAATCGACGTCGAAGGCCGGCTGGTCGACGCCTCCAACGTCACCCTCTTCTGCGCCATCGAGCTCGACGGCGTCACCGGCCGGGTCGTCTACAAGCCGGTGTCGGGGGAGCGGCCGCTGTGGGACTTCCCCGACGGCACCCTCGCCGGGCGCGAGGTCGCCACCGCGATCATCGCCGACGCCGCCGGCATCGGCGCGATCCCGCCGACCGTGCTGCGCGACGGCCCGTTCGGCCCCGGCATGGTCCAGCTGTGGGTGGAAACCACCGAGGACGACCTGGTCGAAGTCCTGCCGCCCGACGACGTCCCCGACGGCTGGCGCCCGGTGCTGCACGCCCACGACCGGCTCGGCGAACCCGCGGTGCTCGCCCACGCGAACCACCCCGGGCTGCGCGACCTCGCCGTGCTCGACATCGTGGTGAACAACACCGACCGCAAGGGCGGGCACCTCCTGCCCGGCGTCGACGGCCACGTCTACGGCGTCGACCACGGCATCTGCCTGCACACCGACCCCAAGCTGCGGACCGTCCTGTGGGGCTGGATCGGCGAGCCGCTGCCACCGGACACGGTCGAGAAGCTGCGCAAGCTGCGCTCCGAAATCGACGGCGGCCTCGGCAAGACCCTGTCGGAGCACATCACCAAGTTCGAGATCCGGGCCCTGGCCGACCGCACCGACGTCCTGCTCGCCGAGGGCCTCTTCCCCGAGCCCGGTGACGACTGGCGCGCCATCCCGTGGCCCCTCTTCTGATCGACGACCCGGCCCGGGCCCGGCTCGTCGACCGCTTCGGCGCGGAACTGGCCGAGCCGTGGTGCGACGCCCTCCCGGACCTGGTCGCGCGCCTGACCGCCGAGTGGGGGCTGACCGTCCGCGAGGCGCGGCCCGGCAACACCGGCCGCACCCTGCTGTGCACCGGCCCCGGCGGCGACCTGCGGGTCCTCAAGCTGACCCCCGATCCGGAAGTCGCCCGGCTGGAGTTCACCGGGCTGCGCGCCTGGGCCGGCTGCTCCCGCGTCGTCCAGGTCCTCGACGCCGACCTCGACACCAACGCGATCCTGCTCGAAGGCCTCGTCCCGGGCACCGAGCTGTCGGGGCGCGACGTGCCGTGGGCCGAGCTCGGCGAGCTGCTCGACCAGCTGCACTCTGTTGATCCAAGCGGAGTCGATCCAAGCGGGGTCGAGCGCGCGTTCCGGCGCCTGGCCGAGGGCATCGAGTTCATCTTCAACCTCTCCGAACGCCGTCGTCGCGAGTCCCCGGCCGCTGCACACCTGAGCGCCGGCGTGCTGGCCAAGGGGCGCGAGCGCGCCATGGCACTGGCCACCAGCGGGCCGGTCACGCTGATCCACGGTGACCTGCACCCCGCCAACGTCCTCGACGCCGGGCCGGAACGCGGCATCGTGGCCATCGACCCGCGACCCGGCCTCGGCGACCCGTCCCTCGACGCCGTCGACTTCGTCTACGTCCCGATGGCCGCCGGCGGCACCATCGACGACGGGATCGCCGCCCTCGCCCCCCACGTCGCGGACTTCGACGCCGAGCGCGTGCGCGCCTGGTGCGTCGCCATGGCCCCGCTGGTCGCGCTCGCGCCGCTACGCCGGGGCGAGCGGACACCGTTCACCGACGCGGTCCTGGAACTGGCCCGCTGACGGCGTGGCATGACCCGTCCGGGGTGCTGCCGCCAGTAGGTTCCCTGCTCGTGCGCTCCCATTCCTATGACGACGTGCTCGCCGGCCGGCGCCGCAAGAAGGTGCCGGAGGTTCCCGCCGAGCGCGGTCTCGTGGTCGAAGACCCGGCCAGCGGCTACTGCGGCGCGGTGGTGAAAATCGAGTACGGGAACGTCGTGCTCGAGGACGCCAAGGGCCGCCACCGCGTCTTCCCGCTCGCCCCCGCCGGCTTTCTCCTCGAAGGCAAACCGGTCACGCTGGTGCCGGTCAAGACGGTGAAAGCGCCGGCCAAGCAGGTCTCCGCGTCCGGGTCGGTGAAGGTGCAGGGCCTGCAGGCCCGCGTGGCCCGCGACTCCCGCATCTGGGTCGAAGGCAAGCACGACGCCGAGCTCGTCGAGCGCGTCTGGGGGCACGACCTGCGCGTCGAAGGCGTCGTCGTCGAACCGCTCGACGGCGTCGACGTGCTCGCCGAACGCATCGCCGAGTTCGGCACCGGCCCCGGCCGCCGCCTCGGCGTCCTGGTCGACCACCTCGTGCCCGGCAGCAAGGAATCGCGGCTCGTCGAGGCCGTCCACGACGAGAACGTGCTGGTCACCGGCCACCCCTACATCGACGTCTGGGAAGCGGTGCGCCCCGCCGCGGTCGGCATCGAGGCGTGGCCCAAGATCCCGCGCGGCATCGAGTGGAAGCAGGGCATCTGCGACGCGCTCGGCTGGGGGCAACCTTACGAAGGCTGGCAGCGTGTCCTGAGCGGGGTGAGCAGTTTCCGCGACCTCGAGACCCCGCTCATCGGGGCGGTGGAACGGCTCATCGACTTCGTCACCGAACCGGCGGAAGAGGGCTGAATGTCCGAATTGTCCAAGGTCACGCGAAGGTTACGTCCCGTCACTGCGCCGGTGCGAACCGGCGCGATCTGAGAGCATGAAGCCATGACTTGGGCTCTGGTCTGGTTGATCGTCGGGATCGCCCTGATGATCGCCGAAGTCGTCTCCGGCGACTTCGTGCTGATCATGCTGGGGGTCGCCGCGCTGTTCGGCGCCGGTGCCGAGGTCCTCACCGGGAACCTGGTCATCGACGTCGCCGTGTTCGCCGTCGCCTCCGTCGGCATGCTCCTGCTGGTCCGCCCCGCGCTCAAGCGGCGCTTCCTCTCCGGGCCGACCCACCACACCGGCATCGACGCCCTGATCGGCGCCCGCGCGGTTGTCGTGTCCACAGTGGACTCCGAAACGGGTCAGGTGAAGCTGGCCGGCGACGTCTGGTCGGCGCGCAGCATGTCGGCGCACCTCCCGCCCATCGCGCCCGGCACCTCGGTCACGGTCGTCGAGATCTCCGGCGCCACCGCCGTCGTGTCGGACGAACCGTGAGCCTCGGACTCGTCATCGTCGGCGAGGGCCACGCCGCGGTGCTCGAACGCGGCGGGCAGTTCCGCAGCGTGCTCGGCCCCGGCCGCCACTTCGTGCTCCCGTTCGCCGACCGGGTCCGCGCCCGCCTCGACCTCCGTGACCAGATCCTCTCGGCCCCGCCCCGCCCGGTCGAAGCCGGCGACGGGCACGAGGTCCTCATCGGCTTCGAGGTCGTCTTCGCGATCACCGACCCGCGCCTGGCCACCTACGAAATCTCCGCCCCGGCGCTCGCGATCGAACAGCTGACCCGCACCGCGCTGCGGCAGGAAGCCGGCCTGACCACGGCCGAGCGCGCCGTCACCGCGCCCGGGGACCTGCACCGTACAGTGTGGACAGTCCTGCACGACACCACCGGCCGCTGGGGCATCACCACCAAGGAGCTGCAGCTCACGGTGAGCCCGCCCGCGGCACCCACAACGCCGTCAACCGCGCAAGAATGGTACTAGGTAAGGGGAAATACTCTTGACCGGATTCGCGATCGGCCTGGTCATCGCCTTGGTCTTGCTCGTGATCATCACGATAGCCAAGGCGGTCATGGTGGTGCCGCAGGCGCAGTCGGCCGTGATCGAGCGGCTCGGCCGGTTCCGCACGGTCGCCTCGCCCGGCCTCAACATCCTCGTGCCGTTCCTGGACAAGGTGCGCGCCCGGATCGACCTGCGCGAGCAGGTCGTCTCGTTCCCGCCCCAGCCGGTCATCACCGAGGACAACCTGACGGTGTCGATCGACACGGTCGTGTACTTCCAGGTCACCGACTCGCGCGCCGCGGTGTACGAGATCTCCAACTACATCGTCGGTGTCGAGCAGTTGGCCACCACCACGCTCCGCAACGTGGTCGGTGGCATGAGCCTCGAGCAGACCCTGACCTCCCGCGACTCCATCAACACCCAGCTGCGCGGGGTGCTGGACGAGGCGACCGGCCGGTGGGGCATCCGCGTGGGCCGCGTCGAGCTCAAGGCGATCGACCCGCCGCCCTCCATCCAGGACTCGATGGAGAAGCAGATGCGCGCGGACCGGGAAAAGCGCGCCATGATCCTCACCGCGGAAGGTCAGCGCGAGTCCGCCATCAAGACCGCGGAAGGCCAGAAGCAGAGCCAGATCCTCTCCGCCGAAGGTGCCCGCCAGGCGACCATCCTGGCCGCCGAGGCCGAGCGGCAGTCCCGGATCCTGCGGGCCCAGGGTGAGCGCGCCGCGCGCTACCTGCAGGCGCAGGGCCAGGCGAAGGCGATCGAAAAGGTGTTCGCCGCGATCAAGGCCGGCCGCCCGACGCCGGAGGTACTGGCCTACCAGTACCTGCAGACGCTGCCGCAGATGGCGCAGGGCGACGCGAACAAGGTCTGGATGATCCCCAGCGACTACGGCAAGGCCCTCGAAGGCTTCGCCCGCGCGCTCGGTGCCCCCGGCGACGACGGTGTGTTCCGGTACGAGCCGGCGAAGGAAGACGACGTCCCGGCCAAGCCCGACCTCGAGGACGAAGAGGTCTCCAGCTGGTTCGAAACCAAGAGCGACCCGAAGGTCGCCGAGGCCGTCGCGGCCGCGGAAGCGGTGGCGCGCAAGGAGGTCCCGGCCATCGGGGCGCCCTCGTCGCCGCCCGCGCGGCCGTCGATCCCGCGCCCGGCCCAGCAGCTTGAGCCCGCCGCCGACGAGGACCGCGGCACGGAGGTCACGCCCGCCCCGCAGCCGCCTTCGAGCTCCCAGCCCCCGACGCCTCAGGGTGGCCAGCCCGCGCTGCCGCAGCCGCAGGCCCCGGCCGGTCCGCCCCCGGGCGGCCAGTACCAGGGCCCGCCCCCGCAGGCCCCGCCGCCGGGCCAGTTCGGCGGCGGCCCCCAGCAGAACCCGGGCACCGGCCCCTTCCCGCAGCAGCCCCCGTTCGGCGGCCCGCGCCGCTGAAGTTCACCCGACGAGGGGCCTCCCACCGAGTGCGGTGGGAGGCCCCTCGCCACGTGTGTCGTCCATCCAGGTACGCGTGTCGTCCGCCTGGGCACGCGTGTCGTCCGGTCAGGTGCGCTGGTAGATGCTCGCGTCGTCGATGTCGGCCTTCGAGCGGTCCTTCAGGAAGATCACGCACAGCACCGTGACCACCGCGGACAGGATGATGTAGCCGGAGATCGCGTACGGCGTCCCGGTCGTGTGCAGCAGCCACGTCGCCAGCAGCGGCGCCGGCCCGCCCGCGAACACCGACGCCAGCTGGTAGCCGAGCCCCGCGCCGCCGTAGCGCAGGTGCGTCGGGAAGCTTTCGCCGATCAACGCCGCCTGCGGTCCGTACTGGAGTGCGTGCGGGACGAAGGACACGACGACCGCGACGAACACCAGCGCGTGGCTGCCGTGCGCCAGGATGGTGAAGTACGGGAACGCGATCACCCCGGTCAGCACCGTCCCGCACAGGTAGACCCGTTTGCGGCCGAAGGTGTCCGACAGCGTCGAGAACAGCGGAATCAGCGCCAGCTCGCACGCGGCCCCGACGAGGACCGCGTTGAGCACGAAGGTCTTGCTGAACTCGTGCCGCGACACGACGTAGATCAGCACGTAGCTGGTGAACAGGTAGAAGGGCATCTGCTCGCTGAACCGGACACCGGCCGAGAGCAGGATTTCCCGCCAGTGGTGCCGGATCGCGTCGAGCACCGGCGTACGCGCGGTCTGCCGGTTCTCGACGAGCTTCGCGAACATCGGCGTCTCGAGGATCTTCAGCCGGATCACCAGGCCGACCCCGACGAGCACCAGGCTGAGCAGGAACGGGATCCGCCAGCCCCAGGAGTCGAACGCCTCGGGGGAGAGCGTCGCCGACAGCAGCGTCATCCCGCCGGTACCCAGCACCAGCCCGACCGGGACGCCGATCTGCGCGAAACTGCCGAGCAGCCCCCGTTTGCGCTGGTCCCCCCACTCCATGGCGAGCAGCACCGAGCCGCTCCACTCGCCGCCGATGGCGATGCCCTGCACCAGCCGCAGCAGCACCAGGATCAGCGGCGCGGCGACCCCGATCGCCGACGTCCCGGGCAGCATCCCGACGACGCCGGAGGAGATGCCCATCAGCAGCAGCGTGACGATCAGCGTCGCCTTCCGCCCGATCCGGTCACCCCAGTGCCCGAAGACGGCGGCCCCGACCGGCCGCGCGGCGAACCCGACCGCGTAGGTGGCGAACGACTGCATGGCGCCGGCGTAGGCGCTCGAAGCGGGGAAGAACAGGTGCGGGAAGACCAGGGCCGCCGCGGTGTTGTAGAGGAAGAAGTCGTACCACTCGATGGTCGTGCCGACCGCGCTCGCCAACGCTGCCCGCCGTACTTGCACTTTGCTGCCTGACGCCACCTTGTGAGTGACGCTGTTGTCTCCCAGAACCATCTCGCAACACCTCCGGTGACCGATGTCACACAACAGTGTGACGCGCGTCAACGGTTTCGGCGATCGATGACGCGTTTCTCGTCCGGTCGGTGACGGAGCGCCGGAAAAATCGGACGCGCGACGGCGAGCTGCGCCGGTGGCCGGGGCACGCCCGCTACGAAGCTTTCCTCGCCGGCAGCCCGGCGACCAAACTTGCCGACTGAGCAACTTTGCAGATTCGGCAAATTTCTGTACTGTGAAGTCATGGACGCCGACCGCGCCGGGCTTCGTGATCGCAAGAAGCAGCAAACGCGCATCGCGCTGAGCTGGGCGGCGATCCGGCTGACCGTCGAACGCGGCTTCGACAACGTGCGGATCGAAGACATCGCCGCCGAAGCCGGGGTGTCCACGCGGACCTTCAGCAACTACTTCGGCAGCAAGGGCGAAGCCATCGTCGCCCGCCACCACGACCGGGCGCGCGCCATTGCCGCCGCGCTGCGCGAACAGCCGGCCGGTAAACCGATCTGGGACGCCGTCACCCAGGCCGCGCTCGACGGGTTCGCGCTCGGCGAACCGGTGCCCGACGGGCAGGGCGCCACCCCGGCGTGGGTGGAAGGGCTGCGGCTGATGGTCGCCGAACCCGCCCTGCAAGGCGAGTTCCAGAAGGCCGGCGCCGCGGCCGAAGCCGAGTTCGCGCTCGCCGTCGCCGAACGCACCGGCACCGACGCCACCCGGGACGTCTACCCGCGGCTCGTCGCGGGCGTCGTCGGGGCGGCGCTCAACGTCGTCACCCAGCAGTGGCTCGTCGCCGAACCGCGGCCGTCACTCGAAGAGGTCCTGCGGGACGTCTTCGGCCGGCTCGCCGCCGGCCTGCCCGAACCCCGCTAGCCCCCCATCCGAAGAGCGCCCGCACGCCGGGCTGCTTCGCCATGCCCATTTTCCCGCCACCGCAAGGAGTTTCGCCATGGAAGACGTCGTCATCGCCGGAGCCGGTCCCAACGGTCTCATGCTCGCCTGCGAACTCGCCCTCGCCGGGATCCGCCCGCTGGTCCTGGAGCGGCTGCCCGAGCCGACCACGGAAAACCGCGCCAACGGTCTCGTCGGCCAGGTCGTCCGCCTCCTCGACCGCCGCGGCCTGCACGACCGGCTGGCGGGCCCGATCGGGCCGCCCGCACCGGCGTTCGTCTTCGGCGCGATGCGGCTCGACCTCACGCTCACCGACCCGAACCCGCTGAACATCCTCGGCGTGCCGCAGCGGCGCGTCGAAGCGATGCTCAACGAACGCGCCGCCGAACTCGGGGTCGAGGTCCGCCGGGGGCACGAGCTCACCGGGCTCACCCAGGACGCCGACGCGGTCACCCTCGACGTCACCGGTCCCGAAGGGCCCTACCGGCTTCGGACCCGGTACCACGTCGGCGCCGACGGCGGCCGCAGCATCACCCGCAAGCTCGCTGGCATCGACTTCCCCGGCGTCACCGAAGACCGCACGCTCTCCTACACCGCGAACGGCACCGTCCCCGCCGAGTTCGCCGACACGGAGTCCGGCGGCCTGCGCGTGCCCGGTCACGGCGTCATCCCGCCGTTCTTCCACTACCGCACCGGAACCGGCCTGTTCGTCTACGCGCCGTTCCCCGCCGGACCGTTGATCAGCACCATGGAGCTGGCCGACGGCGAAGAGTCCGGCGATGAGCCGCCGATGACCCTCGACGAGCTGCGCGCGAGCATCGAGCGGGTCCTCGGGTTCGCGCTGCCGGTCGAGCCGCCGACCGGCGACGGGCCGCACCTGCTGCGCCGGCTGCGCGGGCGCAACACGCGGCTGGCCGCGAAGTTCCGCGAAGGGCGTGTCCTGCTGGTCGGCGACGCCGCCCACGTCCACTCCGCGATCGGCGGCCCCGGGCTCAACCTCGGCCTGCAGGACGCCGCCGGCCTCGGCTGGAAGCTCGCCGCGACGCTGCACGGCTGGGCGCCGGCGGGCCTGCTCGACACCTACGAGAGCGAACGCCGTCCGATCGCCGAGCGCGTCGTCATGCAGACGCAGGCGCAGTCCGCGCTGGTCGCGCCGGGTCTCGAGGTCACCGCGCTGCGCGAGCTGTTCGGCGAGCTGCTGCGGCTGCCCGGCACGGTGCAGCACATCGCGGACCTCATGTCCGGCGCCGACGTCCGGTACGAGCCGGCCACCGACCACCCGCTGGACGGCCGCTGGGCGCCGGACCTCGTCCTGGCCGACGGGACCCGGCTCGCCGAGCTGACCCGGACGGCCCGGCCGCTGCTGCTGGACTTCACCGGCTCGCTCGGCGACGAGCTGCGCGGCTGGACCGACCGCGTCGACCTCGTTCCCGGCCGGGCCCCGGGCGACGCGACCGCGCTGCTCGTCCGGCCCGACGGCTACGTCGCCTGGGCGACCGGCGCGACGGACCCGGACGAAACGGAACGCAAGGCCCTCCGCACCGCCCTCGAACGGTGGTTCGGCCACCCGCTTGACGCGTAGGAGATCTCCTACCTATTGTCGGCGGCATGACGATCACCCACGTGCAGTTCCTGACCCTGCCCGTTGCCGACCACGCCCGCGCGCGGGACTTCTACGTGGGCAAGCTCGGCTTCGAGGCGCTCGTCGACCGTCGCACACCCGAGGGCGGCCGGTTCGTGATGGTCGCGCCGAAAGGGGCGAAGACCGGCGTGGTCCTGACCGACCAGCAGGTCACCGGCATCGAACCGGGGCCGCGGCACTTCCAGCTGCAGACCACCGACGTCGACTCCGACGTCGCCGCGCTGCGGGCGGCCGGGGTCGAGGTCGCCGAGCCGCGGTCGCAGCCGTGGGGCCGGGCGACGTCGTTCACCGACCTCGACGGTCACACGATCGGCCTGCTCGAGCCCTCGGACTTCGGCGCCGTGCCGCGCTGATGCCGGTCAACGACGACGTCTTCGCCGCGCTGGCCAGCCCGGCGCGGCGCGAAGTGCTCCGGCTGCTGCTCGAGGGTCCGATGGCCGCCGGCTCGATCGCGGAACGGTTCGAGATGGCCCGGCCCAGCCTCTCGGAACACCTGCGGGTGCTTCGGGAGGCGGGCCTGGTCACCGAGCAGCGCCAGGGCCGCCACCGCGTCTACCGCCTCGACGCGGCGCCGCTGGAAGAGGTCGCGGACTGGCTGACGCCGTACGAGCGCTTCTGGCGCACCAAGCTCGCCAACCTGCGCGACCTGCTGGACGAAGGGGACGACCTGTGACCGACGACGACCCGACCGCGATCCACGTCGACCAGTTCCTCGCCCACCCGGCTCGCAAGGTGTGGCGCGCCCTGACCGAGCCGGACCTCCTCGAGCGCTGGCTGAACATGCCCAACGACATCAAGCCCGTGGTGGGGCACCGCTTCGAGCTGCTGGCCGAGCCGGTGCCCGCGGCCGGGTTCGCCGGTGGCCCGGTGGCGTGCGAGGTCCTGGAAGTCGAGCCCGAGCGCAAGCTCAGCATCCGCTGGGGTCCGCAGTGGACGGTCACCTGGCGGCTCGAACCGGAGGGCAGCGGCACCCGGCTGTTCCTCAGCCACGAAGGGTTCGACCCGGACGACGAGTTCCAGCGCGTCTCGCGCCGGATCATGGGCGGCGGCTGGCGCTCGCACGTGCCGCGGGCGCTGGCGCGGTTGCTGGACACGCTGCCCGATCCGGCCCCGTTACGATCGGCTGGTGAACCCCGCCGCTGACCCCGCCGAGTCGAAACCGCTGCGCGCCGACGCCCGGCGCAACCGGGCTCGCGTGCTGGAAGCGGCCGAGAGCGTCTTCGCGGCGAAGGGCACCGGGGCGCCGACCGAGGAGGTCGCGCGCGTCGCCGGCGTCGGCATCGGCACGGTGTTCCGGCACTTCCCGACGAAGGAGGCGCTGCTCGAAGCGGTGCTCTTCGCCCGGCTGAGCCGGTTCGTCGACGAGGCCGAGACGGCGGTGGCCGCGGAGTCCGCCGAGCCGGGCACCGCGTTCTTCAGGTTCCTCGCCAGCTGGGTCGAGATGTCGAGCGCGAAGAGCGCCTACTTCGAAGCCCTCACCGCGGCCGGGGTCACGGTCCCGGTGGCGAAGTCCGACATCGGCGCGCGGCTGCTGGCGGCCCTCGGTGTGCTGCTTTCGCGCGCGCAGCGGGCGGGCGCGGTCCGCGACGACCTGGTCGTCGGCGAGCTGATCCCGGTGATCATCGGGGTCGCGCGGGCCGCCGAGTACGCCGGCCCGGACACGACCCTGCGCGGCCGGGCGGTGGACATCCTCTTCGACGGTCTCCGCCCGTCAGCGGGGGAGCGGCGCTGAGCCCACCGGCGCGAGCACCGGGCGCTTCGCGGTGAGCGTGTCGCCGGAGGACTCGCCCCGCAGCCGGCGTCGCACCCACGGCAGCGCGTGCTCCTGGGCCCACTTGAGGTTCTGGCTGCGGCGCGCGGCCGGGCTCAGCACCTCGCGCGGACCCAGCTCGGTCGCGGCCAGCGGGTGTTCGACACCGAGGGCGGCCAGCACGGCGATGGCGACTTCGGTGTGGCCCCAGGCGTTGAGGTGCAGGCGGTCCGGTGCCCACAGCCGCCGGTCGCGCAGCTGCCGCATGGCCCACATGTCCACCAGCAGCGCGCCGTGGCGAGCGGCGATCGCGCGGACGAACTCGTTGTAGATGGCGACCCGGCCGCGCATCCTGCGGAACAGCGCGTCCTCGACGCCGTCGACGCCGGTGAACAGCACCAGGCGGGCACCGGTCGCCCGGATCTTCGCGACGGCCGCTTCGTAGTCGGCCATCAGCCCGTCGATGTCGACCTTGGGCCGCATCAGGTCGTTGCCGCCGGCGTAGAGGGTGACCAGATCGGGGTCCATGGCCAGCGCGGGCTCGAGCTGCTCGCCGAGGATCTGCGGCATCAGCTTGCCGCGGATGGCGAGGTTGGCGTAGCGGAACTCGGGCTCGCGCACGGCGAGCTGCTCGGCGACGCGGTCGGCCCAGCCACGCACCCCGTTCGGAGCGGCGGGATCGTCGTCACCGACGCCTTCGGTGAACGAGTCCCCCAGGGCCACTAAGCGCTTGCTCATGTGTCCAGTGTAGGCAAGCCCCGGAAGAAAATTCCGAAGGCCTGTCGGATCGCGGCCGTGGTGTTCGTAGCAGGAGTAAAAGGGCAAACCGCTTCCCCCGAGGAGACCCACCATGACCGCCACCTACACCTTCGACATCTTCTCCACGCTCGACGGCTACGCCAACCACAGCGGCGACTGGGGCGGCTACTGGGGCAAGCAGGGCCCCGAATTCCTGGCCCACCGCGCCGCCGCCTACCGCGACCCCCCGCGCATGGTGCTCGGGGCCAGGACCTACGCGTCGAACGCGCCCTTGCTCAGCGCGGGCTTCGACCGCAGCCGGTTCGACGAGTGGATCACGCGCATGTTCGGCTCCCCGGTGACGGTGCTCTCCAGCCGGCTGACCGAGCCGCTCGACTGGCCGGGCACGACGATCGAGCCCGGCGACCCGGTCGAGGTCGTCAGGCGCCTCAAGGCCGGATCGGACGTGCCCCTGCGCTCCCACGGGAGCCTGACGCTCAACCGGGCGCTGCTGAACGCCGGCCTGGTCGACGCCGTCGAGGTGACGGTGTTCCCGGTGCTCTCCGGCAAGACCGGCGTGACCCGGGTCTTCGACGGCGTGGACGACTTCGACCTCGAGCTGCTCGAGGCCCGGACCTTCGACGGCCACACGCAGGTGCTGACCTACCGGCCGACCCGGCACGGTTGACCGGTGCCGGGAGTTCCGCCGGGCGCGGAATCCGTGTACCGCGCCGCCGCGGCCCGGTACACGGGAAGGGTGACCGACTACGACGCGATCGCCGACTGGTACGAAACCACCCTCGTCCCCAGCTGGCGGGCGGACCCGCTGGAGTTCGGGCCCACCCTGCGGGAGCTGCTCGGGCCGGGCACGGGACCGTGTCTCGAGCTGGGCTGCGGCACCGGTGCCCACGCCGGGCGCATCCGGGAGCTCGGCCGCACCCCGCTCGGCGTCGACCTCTCCGCCGGGATGCTGCGGCACGCGGCCGCGCGGCCGCCGGTCGCGCGGGGTGATGCCACGGTGCTGCCGGTCGCCACCGGGGTGCTGCCCGCCGTCGTCGCGATCATGGTCCACACCGACATGCCCGCCTACCCCGCGGTGCTGCGCGAAGCCGCCCGCGTGCTGGCGCCGGGCGGGGTGTTCGTGCACGTCGGCGTGCACCCGTGCTTCTGCGGCGGCTTCGCCGACCGCACCGACGGCCGCGCCGTCGTCATCCGGCCCGGCTACCGGGAACCCGGCTGGACGATGGAGTCGTGGACCGATCAGGGCCTGCGGGACAAGGTCGGGGCCACCCACCTGCCGCTGCCCGCGCTGCTGGGCGCGGTGCTCGACGCGGGCCTGGTGTTCGAGCGGTTCGCCGAAGGCGGCGCGCCCACGCCGACGGTCTTCGCCTGGCGCGCGAGAAAGCCTTACGCCGGAGGAACCAACCGATGATCCTCCGGGACGGGTCGCTATTCTCCCGCGATGACTGGGGAAGTCCGAATCGGTGACCAGGCCCGCGCGGCGGCCACCCGCACACTGCAGACAGCATTGCGCGAAGGCCGGCTCGACCTGGCCGAGTACGAACGGCGGCTGGTGGTGGTCCAGGCCGCCCGGGTGCGGAAGGACCTGACGCCGGCCGTCGCCGATCTGCCCGATGGTTCCGGCCGGACCGGCCCGGGACTGCGGATCTCCGCCGCCGACCGGGAACAAGCACTGGTCCGGCTGGCCGACGCCCTGACCGACGGGCGCCTGCAAGCACGCGCCTACGCCGACGCCGAGGAACTGCTGAACCGGGCCGTCACGTACGCCGACATCGACGCCGTCGTCGGCAACCTGGACGCCAAAGCCAGTCACATCGAGCGCGATCAGGCCATCGCGCGCATCGAGGCCGCGGTCGCCGGCGGCCTGCTGGATCCGGCCGAACAGCACGACCGCGTGGCCGCGGTCCGGCGGGCGGCCACCGACGCGCAGCTGGCCGCGCTGGTGGCCGACCTCCCCGCCGGTGCGGGGCCGGCCCGCTTCCCGCGGGCCTCCCACGCCGACCGGGAAGCCGTGGTCGCCCGGCTGCACGACGCCGTCGAAGCCGGGGTGCTCGACCTGCCGGAGTTCGACGAGCGGGTGCGCGCGGTGTACGCGGCGCGGCTGCGCAACGAGCTGACGCGGCTGGTCGCGGACCTGCCCGAGCCGGCGCCGGAACCGCTGGCTTCCCTGCCGCCCGCACCGCCCGTCGACCTGCCTGCGCCGCAGCCACCGTCGTTCGAGGCCGGTATGACCAGGGCCAAGATCGCGGGCTTCAGCGTGTTCCCCATGATCGGCCTCGTGATCGTCCTGGCGATGGCGGGCCTGACCGCACCGGCCATCGCGGTGGCCTCGGTGTCGGCGATAGTGTTCGTCGGGACCCTCGTGTACGCCAAGCGCACGATGACGGCGGCGATGGCCGCGGAAAGCGCTCCCCGAGCCGAAACCTCGTTTCAGCCGATGGCCGAGCCGTATCCCAGCCGGGTGACGTGGGTCGACGTTGACCCTTCCGAGTGGACGCCGCGCGAGCGGGTGCTGGGCCGGCACAAAGGCGACCTCCTGTCGGTGACGGCACTGGTCCTGCCCGACGGCACCCCGGTGGCGATCACCGGCGGCCGGGACAACACGGCCCGGGTGTGGGACCTGACCGACGACTCGTGGCGGCACACGCTCGACGGCCACACCCACGACGTGGTGGGCATCGCGGCGATGGTTCTGCCGGACGGCGTCCCGATCGCGGTGACGATCAGCCCGGACCGGACCGCTCGGGTGTGGGACCTGCGGGACGGTTCACCGCGCGGCACCCTGCCGGGACTGGCCCCGGACCCGGAGGCGGTGCGGTGCCTGTCGCTGGCCGACGGCACCCCGGTGGCGGTCGTCCACAACGGCCGCGACGCGATCCAGACCTGGGACCTGCGCGACCACAAGAGGCGGCACAACCTCCGTCTGGGGACCACCACCTTCGACCAGCTGGCCCCGGTGCTCCTCCCCGATGGCACGCCGGTCGCCGTCGTCTCCGATTGGGGGCACAACCTCCTCCGGGTGGTGAACCTGACGAACGGGAAGCCGTGCTTCCGGCTCGCCGGCCACACCCACCCGGTCAACGCGATCGACACCACGGTCCTCGCCGACGGAACCCCGGTCGCCGTGTCCGCGGGCCAGGACAAGACGATCCGCGTCTGGGACCTGGCTCGCCGGACCCTGCTCCATACCATTTCCGGCCTGGTCCAAGCGAAAGAAGCGCTGGTGTGCACGACACTGCCGGACGGCGCCCCGGTCGTGGTCGCCTGCGACTGGGATCCGGGCAACACGATGGTGTGGGATCTGCGGGACGGCGCCGAACTGCCGTTCCGGTCCGATCTCTGGGGAAAGATCCTGGGCGCGGTCGCCCTCCCGGACCGGACCCTGCTCCTGGGGCTGTCGGACGACTCCTGCGCGGCGGCTGTTCGCCGGCTTCCCTAGGCGCTGACCTGCCGGGCCCGGTGCTCGGCCACGTGGACGCGCGTGGCACACCGGGTCGAGCAGAACCGGCGACGGCCGTTGCGCGAGGTGTCGACGTACGCCGTTTCGCAGCCTTCGCGGCTGCAGATGCCCAGGCGGTCGGGAGCCTCGCACACCAGGTGGGCCAGGCCGCCCGCGGTGTACGCGCGGACCCGGCCGACCGGACCGGCGTCCTCCGCCGAGTAGTGCAGGTGGGGTGGTTTGCCGTCGTGGGTGGTGATGTACGGGCGGCACGCCGCTTCGGCCAGCAGTTCGTTGACCAGCTTCGGGCGGTCGACGACGTCCGCGGCGAACACCGGCCGCAACCGGCCGGCCCACGCGCCGATCAGGGCCGCTTCGCCGTCGGTCAAGGCCTGGATGGCCATGCCGTTGCGGACCATTCCGTCGAGGAGCTCGCTCGCGGAGCCGGCGTTGACCAGGTCGGCGGCGACCAGCGCCGCCGGGCCGCCGTAAGGGTTGAAGTGCACTGAGTCATTACAGCACGATCGGGGCATGGACCGGAACCGTTGCCCTCGCTGCGGCTGGCCGCTCGCCGAACTCCCGGCGGCCGCGTCCCAGCCCGTCACCCATCGCCTCGACTACGTGCGCTGCGTCTGCGGCAGCTGGCTCGCCCGCTGGGACGGCGAAGTCGTCGGCGCCACCCGCTCGGCGCCGTGACTCAGAGGTCGAGCGCGCCCGCCGCGTTGTCGTTCCACTGGTCGACGCGGCGGATGTACTCGTACAGCGCCCGGCTGCCGCGCACCCAACGGCCCTGATCGGCGATCGCGAGATCGTCGGCGCCGGCGCGGCGCGCCTCGGTGGCGAACCCGGACCGCAAGGAGTGCCCGGTCACCGGGTACGGCAGGCCCGCGCGGACGCCGGCCCGGGTGAGGATCTGGTTGACGCCGGTCGTGCTCAACGCGGGCTCGCCGACGTTGCCGTGCCGGTCGACGCGGCGGAACGCCGGACCTTCGGTGATCCCCGCGCCCGACCGCCACGCGTGCCACGCCCGCACCGGGTCGGTGTCCGGGCTCTCGCGCCGCGGGACGACCATGTCGCCGGTGCTCTTTCCGTGCCGGACCGTCACCGCCAAGCCCCGGTCGTCGACCGGCTGCACGTCGGTGACCAGCAGGTTCGCCAGGTCGGAGCAACGGGCGGCGATCGGGAAACCGATCAGCAGCATAGCCCGGTCGCGGGCGCCGGCCAAGGTGTCCGGGCACGCCCGCGACATCGCCCGCAGGTCGGCGAGGGTGACCATGGTGGCCTTGCCACGCCCGCGCTGGACGCCTTCCCGCGCGAGGCGCTGCCGGTACCCCTTCAACGCCCGCCACGCCGCGCGGCTCGCTTCCGGATCGACGACGACCTTGTGGTGCCGCAGCCCGGCCAGCGCCCCGGTGAGCCGCCGTTCGATCGTCGACGGCGCCGCCGGGGCGGCCCGTTCGGGCACCTCGGGCACGGCCCGTTCGCCGGGCCGCAGCGTGCGTCCCCGTTCCAGCCACACGACGAACCCGGTCAACGCCCCGATCGACGCCGACAGCGGCGGGATCCCGGCTTCGGCGGTGTAGTCCTGCCACACCTGCCAGTCCTGGGCGTAGGCCTTGAGCGTGTTCGGCGGCCGCTGCTCGTCGACGTGCCGGGCGGCCGCGGCGTCCAGCAGCGCCAGCCGGTCCTGTGGGCTGAGCGCGGCGTCGATCACCGGTTCCAGGTCGGGCACGCGCCGAGGTTACGGGATGTCGATCTCCGCGGGCAGGAACCGGGCCAGGGCGTCGGCCACCGCGTCGGGACGTTCCAGCGTCTGGATGTGCGGAGCATCGGCGACGACCTCGAATTCCGCGCCCCCGCCGCCGATCCGGCCGGCGATGGCGGCCATTCCGTCGACCGGGATCGACGCGTCCGCCTCGCCGGCGAGCGCCAGCGCCGGTGCGGGGAAGCCGCGAAGCCGTCCGTAGACATCCAAACCGCCGTACCCGCGCCAGATCGACGCCCACGTCGGCGGATCGAACGACGCCAGGCACGCACGGGCGTACCGCACGCCGCCGGTGTCGGCGGCCAGGGCGCCGGGGTGAACCAGCGTTCCAGCGTCGGCTCGATCAGCGGGGTCATCCCGGCGGTCTCGGCGAGCCGCGCGCGCTCCTCGAAGGCTTCGGGTGCCGGCCGGTCGGGCGCGGCCAGCACGGCCAGGGACGCGAAGCGGCCGGGCGCGGCAACGGCGGCGGTCTGCGCGATCGCCCCGCCCAGGGACAACCCGGCGACGTGGGCGGTGTCCACCTCGAGCGCGTCCAGCACGGCCAGCAGATCGGCGGCGGTGGCCGCCATCGTGAACGGCAGCGGGGCACCGGCGGCGGACCCGTGCCCCCGGACGTCGTAGGCGAACACCCGGCGGCCTTCGGCGAGGCGGTCGAGCACCGGGTCCCACATCCGGTGGTCCAGACCGAGGGAGTGGACGAGCACCACGGCGGGTCCGCGGGTGCCGCGGGCGGTCACCGCCGTCTCGTGGTCGGAAGCGGTGATCTTCATGTCTTGATCTTCTCAGCGGCGTCCAGGAAAAATGCCGCCGGAACACTGTCGATCCGCCCCCGGCGCGTTCGTTTGAGCGGTGACGGCACGACCCCGAGGAGGACGACGTGAAGCAGTACCTGCTCAGCATTTACCAGCCCGACGGCCCGGCCCCGCCGCCGGAGGTGCTCGACGGCATCGCCGAGAAGCTCGACACGCTCAACGCCGACCTCAAGGCCGCCGGCGCCTGGGTGTTCGCCGGCGGGCTGCACCCGCCCTCGACCGCGACCGTGCTGCGGGCCGCCGACGGCGGCACCCTCGTCACCGACGGCCCCTACGCCGAGGGCAAGGAACACCTCGGCGGGTTCACGATCATCACCGCGCCCGACCTCGACGCCGCCCTGGCCTGGGGTAGCCGGCTCGCCGACGCCGTCGCCCCGCTGCCGGTCGAGGTGCGGCCGTTCCGCGAATGAGCGTCGAGGAGGTCTTCGCCGCCGAGTACGGCCGGGCCGTGTCGGTTCTCGTGCGGGTCTTCGGCGACATCGACGTCGCCGAAGAGGCCGTGCAGGACGCCTTCACCGAGGCGGTCCGGCGGTGGCCATCAGCGGGACTCCCGCCCAGCCCGGCGGGCTGGATCATCACCACCGCCCGCAACCGGGCCATCGACCGCCTGCGTCGTGAGGCCGCCCGGGCGGACAAGCACGCCCAGGCGGCGTTGCTGCATGCGACCGTGCTCGATACCGAAGCCGAGCCCGTACCGAAGCCGAGCCCGTGGAGGAGGGCGCCGTGCCCGACGAACGGCTCCGGCTGATCTTCACCTGCTGCCACCCGGCGCTGGCCCGGCCGGCGCAGGTAGCGCTCACGCTGCGGCTGCTCGGCGGCCTGACCACCGCGGAGATCGCGGCCGCCTTCCTCGTCGCCGAACCGGCCATGGCCCAGCGGATCGTCCGCGCGAAGAACAAGATCCGCGACGCCGGCATCCCGTACCGCGTCCCCCACGACGCCGACCTGCCCGCACGGCTGGCCGCGGTGCTCGGCGTGCTGTACCTGATCTTCAACGAGGGGTACACGGCCAGCACGGGAGAGGACCTGGTCCGCGACGACCTGTGCCGCGAAGCGATCCGGCTCACCCACGTCCTGGCCGGGCTGATGCCCGACGAACCCGAGGTGCAGGGGCTGCTGGCGTTGCTGCTGCTCGTCCACTCGCGACGCGCCGCGCGCACCACCGCCGACGGCGCGCTGGTGCTGCTGGCCGATCAGGACCGGGCCCGGTGGGACGCGGACCTGATCACCGAAGGCCAGGACATCGTCCGCCGCTGCCTGCGCCGCAACCAGCCGGGCCCGTACCAGATCCAGGCGGCGATCCAGGCCGTCCACAGTGCCGCGCCCACCGACTGGTCGCAGGTCAAGGCGCTCTACGACCAGCTGCTGGCGGTGACGCCGACGCCGGTGGTGGCGCTGAACCGGGCGGTCGCCGTGGCCGAGGTCGACGGCCCGGCCGTGGCGCTGGCCCTCGTCGAGGACCTCGGTCTCGACCGGTTCCCGCTGTTCCACGCGATCCGCGCCGATCTGCTGGCCCGCTTGGGCCGGCGCGGGGACGCGGCCGAGGCGTACACGACGGCGATCGAGCTGACCGGCAACGGCGCGGAGCGTGATCTGCTGCGGAGCAAGCTGGCCCGCGTGCGGTCAGAGCGCGCCGGGTGAGAGGACGTAGGAAAACCGGCGGACGCGCGGCACCCAGGTCTGGAAGACGCTGACGTCGGGCAGCGTGATCGACGGCGCGAGTTCGGTCAGGCTGCGGTGCAGGTGCGCCCAGTGCGCGACCTCGCCGGCGGGGATCGGGCCGATGGCCTGGCTGCGCCACCGATCGCCGCTCTCCTCCGGTTGCAGGTCCGCCACGAAGTCGGTCCACGGGGTCTGCGGCGCCCGGCGGAGCAGCGCGTCGGCGAACCGGCCGAGCAGGCGCCCGTGCGCGGTGCACGTCCCGAGCAGCACGACCACGGCCTCGAATTCGCCGTCGAGGAAGGCGGAGGCCTCCGAAAGGTCCCTGGTCGCCCGCAGCATCCGGTAGAGGTTGATCAGGCGTTTCGCGTCCCGGGGCGTGTCGACCAGCCGGTCCAGGCGGGCGAGCAGGGCGATCTCCGGTTCGGTCAGGGGACGCGGTTTCGCCGGCGGCTCGGCCGGGTCCAGCTGCGCGGCCACCTGCGAGCCGGGCTCCACCGGCAGGTCCGTGGCCGGGCGGTCCCACGTGGCCGTCGACGGCGGTGCCGGTTCCGGCTCTCGAACGTCTTCGGCGGGCGTGGCCGGTGTGGCGGCCGGGGGTTCGGCCATCCCGTCCAGTAGCCGCCGGAGGCTGCCCTGGGGCATCCGGGGCAGGACCAGCGGGATGTTGAGGATCTTCTCCAGGTAGTCCTCGGGTGTCACGTGCCACCCGTCGGCCCGCACGACGGGGTCCGCTTCGATCAGCCGGTCGTAGTGCGAGCTCAGCGACCGCAGCAGCCAGCGCGGGTCCACGCCGACGACCACCACGAACAGGTCGAACGCCAGCAGCAGGTGCACCGCCTGCAGCACGTCGACGACCTGGCGGGGGCTGCAGCGGTCGAGGTCGTCGATGTAGAGCACGATCCGGTCCAGTGGCCGGGTCCCGTCGTCGTCGCCGGTGGTCATCAGGGCGACGAGCTTCTCGAAATCCTTGCGGATGGTGGAGATGAGACCCAGGTTGCCCTGGTAGTCGTCGGTGCGGGAGCGCTCGGCGAGGAAGGCGTAGAGCCGCCGTCCCGGCGTCAGCTCGGTGAGCTGCCGGCCCAGCTCGCCGATCCGGGCGACGACCTCTTCCAGCTGCCGTTCGGCGATCTGCTGCTCGGCGTCGGCCTGCCGCAGGGCGGCGACCTCCCGGCGCGCGCCGTCGTCGAGACCGTTCTGCAGGTCTTCCGCGAGGATCCGCAGCCGGCGCAGTCCGCCGCGGGCGGCCCGCACGAGCGTGAGCCCGGCGGTCGTGAGGGCGCCGGCCACGGCGCCGACGCCGATCAGCCAGCTGCGGATGTCCGGGACGAACGCCGTGAGACACGCCCCGGCCAGCAGCACGATCCCCGCGACGACCAGCGCGGTCCGGCCCTGGCGGTAGCGGGAGATCCGGTTCAGCTCTCCGGCTTCCTCCCGGGTTTCCCGCAGTTCGCCGGCCAGCAGCCTGCCTTGCTCGGTGACGTCGCCGACGCCGAGCTTGCGCCACACCTCGGCGCACTGCTCGCGGAACGCCGGTGACTTCCCCAGCGCCCGGACCAGGTCGAGGGCTCGCGTCCGGCGGCTGGTGCGCGCTTCGCCGATCTTGCGCTTGAGCGCGGCGGCCTCGGCCTGGGCCCGTTCGGTCACCGCGGTCAGCTGTTTGCGCTGCTCGAGTTCGCCGGCGAGCCGGTCGCGCAGCCGGGCGCCTTCGCGCAGCCGCGCCTGGTGCTCGGCGTCCGGCTCGCCCGGCTGCCGGACGGGTTCGGCGAGCTGGCGGAAGATCTCGTCGCCGAGGCTGGCCCAGAGGTTGGCGTCCGCGTAGTGCCAGGCGTTGAACCCGACCTGCGCGATCTTCCGGCACTGGCCGGGAGCGCCCTCCAATTCCTTGACCTGGCCGCGCAGCATGCCCATGAAGAAGCTCTTCCCGGCGCCCCACTCGCCGAACACGCCGATCGACAGCGGCAACGGCGTGTCCTTCGCGGCGATCACCGTGGCCAGCATGGAGACGTAGGGCTTGACGCCGAGGTGGTCGCGCGTCAGCGGGATGCATTCGTTGGGGTCGACGAGGTCCTTGGCCAGCCCACCGGCGAGCTGGTCGGGGGAGAACCCGGCGACAGTGGCGCGCCGGGGGATGCGGGCGGTCTCCCACTGCTGGGCGATGGTGGTGACCTGGTCCTCGCGAAGGGAGAAGAAGATCACCTGCGATACGGCGGTGTGGGCGGCGAGCGCCCCCTCGATCAAGGCCTCGGCCGCCATCGGCGCCGCCATCCCCAGCTGCCCGGTGGCGAACAGGGGCAGGGCGATGGACCTGGCCCCAGCCTCGGCGGCGGCGAGGATCGCGGCCTTCGCGGCGGTGGCGACCGCCTCCGCGGTCGCCGAATTGCGCTGGTCGGGGGCGTGCGGCGTCGCCAGCACGGCCCAGCGCAGCTGAGCTCCCCGGCCCGGCCCGCTCAACTCCAGCAGCGCCGGTACGTCCGGCGTGACCCGGCCGAGGTCGATCGAGGCCCAGTCCGCGTCGGGATACACCTCCTGTACGGCCGCGGCGAGCTGGCCGAACCCGGCGCCGACGGAGACCGCCAGTGCATCGACTGGCAGTTCCCAGGGGCGGTTGGTCAGCGCGACGGTGTAGGAGACGCCGTCGGCGGTCCGGAGCGGGGTCACCACGGGCGGCGGGGAGGGGTGCACAGTTTCAGACTCGCCCATCCGCCCTCCGTCGTTACTCCGGGGCTCTCAGCTGAATCTGAGTTCGGATATGTGACCTTATCCCAACTTACAGCCTGTCTCGCTAATCTTCTGATTTTGAACAGTTACTTCCAGTTTTGATCAGAAGCTTTGATAGGGTGCCGATCATGACGGAAGACGCAGGTCAGGTGCGCGTGTGCGAGTACCGGAGGTGCGGGGCCGCCCTGCCACCCGCCGTGGGGCGCGGCAGCCGGGCCCGGTTCTGCCAGGACGGCAAGACCTGGGGGCGGCGCAACCTCAGCTGCCGCGACGCCGAGGCCGTGCTGTCGGACGCCGAATCGCTGCGGGAGAGCGACACCGAGCTGGACGACACGGCTGTCACGGCGCTGGCCGGCCAGGTCGACCGGGTGCTCGCACCGGCCCGCGGGCTCGTCGAGACCCTCACGACGCTGCGCCACCAGCTCGAGGCGACGACCGCGGTCGCGCTGGCCGAACGGGACGCAGCCTTGGCCGAGGCCGACGAACACCGCCTGCACCGTGGCCGCGCGGACGCCGAAGCCGCCCAGGCCCGGGAAACGGCTGAGACGGCCGTCGCCGCGGCGGCCTCGGCGGAGAAGGACAAGGCGGCCGCGCTGCGGGAGCGGAACGAGGAGCTTGCCGCCCGCCGTGCCGCGGTCCAGGAGCAGCAGCGGGCCGAAGGGCAGCTGGCCGCGGTGCGGGACGAGCTCGCCCGCGTCGCCGATCGAGCCGATGTCTCCGCGGCCCTCGCCGGCGAACGTGCCGCGGTGATGGCGACGCTGACGGCCGAACTGGCCGCCGCCCGGACCGCGCTGGAGGAGGAGCGTGGCCGCGGTCAGGTCGCCGCGGCGCGGGCGGAGGCGGCCGAAACCCGCGCCGATGCCGTCCAGGAACGGTTCGACGCCGCCCGCGAAGAACACACCCGGGCCGTCGCGGCCCAGGAAGCCGCGCGCGACAAGGCGGTTGCGGCACTCGACCAGGCCCGTGCCGAGGCCGAGCGCCTGCGGGCCGGCTTCGACCAGCGGCTGGCCGAAGTGCAGGCGGCGCACGAGCAGACGATCCGGTCGATGCACGAAACCACGACGAACCTCGGCGCCGAACTGCGTGCCGTGCTGGCCCGGGCGGACGCCGCCGAGCGGGAACTGGCCGGCGTGCTCACCACCCTGCGCGAAGTTCCCGAGCCACCCGTGATACTTAAGCAGTTACTTGACCGACTGGCGCGGCTGGGTTAACTTAAGTACATGCTTAACCATGAGGAGACGCTCGACCTGGTCTTCCGCGCTCTGGGTGACCGGACGCGGCGGGCGCTGGTGGAGCGGCTCGTGCGTGGCCCGGCGTCGGTCAGTGAGCTGGCCGAGCCGCTGACCATGTCGCTCGCCGCCGTCGTCCAGCACCTGCAGGTCCTGGAAACCGCCGGAATCGTGCGATCGGAGAAGGTCGGCCGCGTCCGCACCTGCCGGATCGAACCGGAGATGCTGCGCGTCGCCGAGCACTGGCTGGGGCGTCAGCGCACCACGTGGGAGAGCAAGCTCGACCGGCTCGGCGACTTCCTCGCCGGCCCGGAGACCGCGGAAGGGAGCACGTCATGACCGTCTTGCACAGCACGTTCAGCCTCGAACGCACCTACCCGGTGCCGCCGGAGCGGGTCTTCGCTGCCTGGGCCGACCCCGCGGCGAAGAAGCGCTGGTTCGTTTCGGCGGGCTCGCACGAGCTGGACTTCCGCGCCGGTGGGCGGGAATCCATCGAAGGCCGCACCCCCGCCGGGGGCGTGCTGAACTTCGTCGCCACCTACCACGACATCGTGCCCGAGCAGCGGATCGTCTTCTCCGGCACGCTCACCGGCGACGGCGCGCTCGCGACCGTCTCGACCACGACCGTGGAGCTGTTCGCCGAAGGCGACGGTACGCGGCTGGTGCTCACCGAGCAGGACACGTTCCTCGACGGCGCCGAGAAGCCGGAGTGGCGGGAGCAGGGCACGAGTGACTGGCTGGCGAAGCTGGGCAAGGAACTGCAGTCGGAGTGATCGGTGGCCGCCGGGCCGGCACCACGGCTATGGCGTTCGGGACCGGTAGTTCCGGGGACTGAGGCCGAATTCGCGTTTGAAGGCCGCGCTGAGGGCGAAGGCGCTGCCGTAGCCGACCTGGCGGGCGATCGCCGCGATCGTCGTTTCCGGGTGCTGGCGCAGCAGGTCGGCGGCCAGGGCGAGCCGCCAGCCGGTGAGGTACGCCATCGGTGTCTCGCCGACCGTGGCGGCGAACCGCCGGGCCAGGGCGGCACGGGAGACACCGACGTCGGCGGCGAGCTTGGCGACCGTCCACGGCTCGGCCGGCTGGTGCTGCAGCAGCCGCAGCGCCTGGCCGACGACCGGGTCGTCGTGGGCCCGGTACCAGGCCGGTGCGCTGGTGTCGGGCCGGTCGAACCAGGCTCGCAGCGCGGCGATGAGCAGCAGGTCGAGCAATCGGTCGAGGACGGCTTCCTGGCCGGGCACGTCCCGGCCGATCTCGGCGGCGAGCAGCCCGGCGACCGGGTTCGGCCAGTCGGCAGCGCGCAGGAGGAGCACCGTCGGCAGCGCGGCCAGCAGCCGGTCGCTCAGTTCGCCTTCCATGCCGTAGGTGCCGGTGAGCAGCACGACCGGGCCGTCGGTGCCGTGGCCCCAGGTGCGCACGCCGAGGTCGGCGAGTTCGCTCAGGTGACCGCCGTCGGCGGCGCGGCACTCCTGGCCGGGCAGGATGAGCGCCTGCGGCGGCGTCGACGGGTCGTCGGCGACCAGGTACGGATCCGGGCCGCGCACGATCGCGACGTCACCTTCGCCCAGGAGGACGCGGTCGCCGGTGTCGGGCACGATCCACGCTTCGCCGCGCACCACCGACACCACGGTCAGGGGCGCTCGGTCTTCGATGCGCAGTGACCACGGCGGGGTCAGCACCGAACGCAGCAGGAACGCGCCGTGGGCGCGGGGGCCGTCCAGCAGCGCGGCGAGCGGGTCCATGCCCCGACTGTAGACGCTGGAACATGTGATTGCGGCTTTCAACTATGGAGAGTCTCCTCGGCGGCCGCTTGACTGAGCCCTATGACGGAGAAGGGGAAACCGATGTCGACGGTGGTGCTGGTGGCCGCGCTGGTCGCGGCGGGGTTGATCGCCGGGTTGTTCTACGCCTACGCCTGTTCGGTACTGCCGGGCCTGGCCCGCGGGGACGACAAGACGTTCGTGGAGGGCATGCGCGGGATCAACGTCGCGATCGTGAACCCGGTGTTCCTGCTGACGTTCCTGGGCGCGCCGCTGCTGGCGGGGGTGGCGGTGTTCCTGAACCCGGGGCCGCGGCCGTGGGTGATCGCGGGGTTCGCGCTGCTGGTGGCGATGGTGGTGATCACCGGGCTGGTCAACGTCCCGCTGAACAACGCGCTGGACAGCGGCGGCGACGACTACGCGGCGGCGCGGGCGGCGTTCGAGACGACGTGGGTCCGCTGGAACGTCGTGCGGGCCCTGGTGAGCACGGCGGGCTTCGGCTGCCTGGTCGCGGCCGTGCTCACCCGGCGCGGTTAGCCGTCGAGGCGGAAGAGCCGGCCAGCAGGTCGAGGACTTCGCCGACGACGACTGGCGCAAGACCAACCCGCGCATCGTCGACGAAGTGCAGGCCCCGGGCGCGCGCCACGACGAGGCGAACACGGCCGGCATCGACCGGTGATCTCCGGCCGCGTCAGGCGAAGTCCTCCGGGCCGAGCATGGGGCGGACCTCGATGCTGCCGTAGGTCGCGGCGGGGTGCTTGGCCGCCAGTTCGAGGGCTTCGTCGAGGTCGGCGCAGTCGAGGATGACGAAGCCGCCGATCTGTTCCTTGGCTTCGGTGAACGGCCCGTCGGTGAGCAGCACTTCGCCGTCGCGGACGCGGATCGTGGTGGCTTCCGATGGTGGGCGCAGGCCGCCACCGCCGCGGACCTTGCCGCGGCGTTCCATGTCTTCGCTCCAGCCGCCGCAGCCGTCGTTCGCGTGTTCTTCGGCGGTTTCGTCGCCGCAGATCATCAGCAGGTACTGCATGTCAGCATCCTTTCAGGACTTCGCGCAGGCGCGCGGCGAAGGCTTCCGCGTCGGTGTCGAACCCGCCGTGGCCGCCGGGGAACACCTCGGTGGCGGCGCCGAGCGCCGCGGCGAGCCCGAGAGCGGCCTGGTGGACCGGCAGTTCGGCGGACTGCTCGCCGACGGCGACCACCAGCCGCGCCGGTGTCGCCCGCAGCGCGTCGAGGTCGGGCTCGTAGGCGCCGGTCGCGGGCATGAGGTGGCCGAAGAAGTAGGCGAAGTTGCCTTCCGCGCGCGGGTCGAGCGGCGGTGCGGGGTCGACGCCCACGACTTTCATGAACGCGGCGAAGGCGGCCGCGAGGCCGTGGTCGCGGAACAGGGCGGGGATGTCGGGGCCGTCGAGCGCGCCGGCGGGCAGGTAACGGGTGACCGGCGGTTCGTGCAGCACGGCCGTGCGGACGTCGGCGGGGTGGTGGCGCAGGAGTTCGAGGAGGGTGATCGCGCCGCCGCTGCTGGCCAGGACGTCGGCGGGGCCCACTTCGGCGAGCAGGCGGTGCACGTCTTCGGCGTGGTCGCGGAGGGTGTGCGGGCCCGGCGCGCCGTCGAGGGGGCTGCGGGACAGGCCGCGCGGGTCGTAGGTGACGACGGTGTGGTCTTCGGCCAGCAGCGGCCGGATGTGGGTGAACACCGCGGCGTCGGCGGGCCCGCCGGGGACCAGCAGCAGCACCGGCCCGCGGCCGTGGACGTCGTAGGTGAGGGTGGCGCCGGGGACGGCGAGGGTGCTCATGGGTGTTCCTCCGGTGGTCGGGCTTCACCAGCCCGACGAACGGCGTCGTCCGGGACCGACACCGTCTCGGAGATTCGTCGCGTGAGATAGCTGCGTTCGGCGTCGGTGCCGGCGAGGTCGCGGGCTTGCTCGTACCAGTGCCGGGCTTCGGCGTGGCGTCCGAGGCGGCGGAGGAAGTCGGCGCGGGTGGCGGCCAGCAGGTGGTAGCCCGGCAGCGGCAGGGCGTCAAGGAGGGCCAGTCCGGCCGCCGGGCCGTCGGCCATGCCGACCGCGATGGCGCGGTTGAGTTCGACGACGGCGCTGGGGACGTGCTTGCGCAGCTGGTCGTAGAGGCCGGCGATCTGGGGCCAGTCGGTGTCGGCGGCCCGGGCGGCGATCGCGTGGCAGGCGGCGATGGCGGCCTGGATCTGGTACGGCCCGGGACGACGGCGGCGCAGCGCGGTCTCCAGGACGGCGGTGCCTTCGGTGATCGCGGCGGCGTCCCAGCGGGTGCGGTCCTGCTCTTCGAGCGGGACGAGGACACCGTCGGCGTCGACGCGGGTGGCGCGGCGGGCGTGCTGGAGCAGCATCAGGGCGAGCAGGCCGAGAGCTTCGGGTTCGTCGGGCATCAGCCGCGCGAGGACGCGGGCGAGCCGGAGCGCTTCGGCGGCGAGGTCCGGGCGGAGCAGGTCGGGGCCGGCGCTGGCGGAGTAGCCCTCGTTGAACGTCAGGTACAGCACGCCGAGCACGGCGTTGGTGCGTTCGGGCAGCAGGTGCGCGGGCGGGACGCGGTAGGGGATGCGGGCGTGGCGGATCTTGCGCTTCACCCGCACGAGCCGCTGGGACATGGTGGCTTCCGGGACGAGGAAGGCGCGGGCGATCTCGGCGGTGGACAGCCCGGCGAGGGTGCGCAGGGCGAGCGCCACCTGGGCTTCGGTGGCCAGTGCGGGGTGGCAGCAGGTGAAGATGAGCCGCAGCCGGTCGTCGGTGACGCCGCTGTCGTCGGGTTCGGGTTCGTCGTGGAGATCCACGAGGGCGGCCTCCCGGAGCTTGGCGGCGCCGAGGGCGTCGCGGCGGAGCCGGTCGGTGGCGCGGTGGCGGGCGGCGGTGGTGAGCCAGGCGCCGGGCCGGTCGGGGACGCCGTCGCGGGGCCAGGTGCGCAAGGCGAGGGCGAAGGCTTCCTGGGCGCACTCTTCGGCGAGGTCCCAGTCGCCGGTGATCCGGATGAGCGTGGCCACGACTTGGCCCCACTCCTCGCGGAACGCCTCGGCGAGCGCGGTCTCGACGTCCACCACCGCTCCTTTCGTGCCGGTCAGCTTCCCGACGAACGGGACGGCCCGGGACCGACAGCCGCGGCGTGACAAGCGCCGAACCCTTCGGCGCGCACGACGATCCGGCCGTCTTCCACGCGGACGGCCGTCTCGGTGGCGTCGCTGACGGCGGTGACGCCGGCGGCGGCCGCGAGTTCGCCGCCGGCGTCGCAGACGAGCCGCAGCCGGGGCCGGGCCGGGGGCGCGATCGCCTGGTCGAGGCAGCCGCGCAGGTCGGCGACGGCCAGCCGGGCCAGTGGGGCGAGTTCGCCGGGGTCGCTGGTGACGAGCACGGCGGTGACGTCGGCCCCGGCGCGGACGGCTTCTTCGAAGGCGGCGGCGCGGTGCAGGCCGAGGACGGTCACGACGCCGTCGCCGGGCCGGAACGGTTCGCCGGTCAGCAGGTCGGTCGCCGCCGGCGGGTCCCACGGCTGCCCGTCGGGCCGGGCCTGGGTGGTGATCGCTGGCTCGGCCGGCCAGTCGTCGCTCAAGCCCAGGTCGAGCAGGGCCGCGCAGGCGGTGACCAGGTGGAACGGCTCGCCGAAGCCGGGCGCGGCGGCGGCGAGCTGGCTCGCGCCGTGCAGCGTGGTGAGCGCGGCTTCGGCGACCCGCACGAGACGGCGTCCCGGCCGGGCGCGTTCGAGGGCGAGCCCGAGCAGGATCGCGTCGACGCGCATGAGCTGCGCGAAGGGCCGTCGGGTGTGCTCGTCGGCGAGGACTTCGGGCAGCAGGTCGCGGGCGAGGCGGGCGTCTTCGCTGTCGGTGTCGGTGGCCAGCGGGAGCCGGGCGATCCAGGCGCGGGCGAACGCGGCCAGGACGTCGGCCGCGGCGGGGTCCGGCGGCGGGGTGGCGGGGCGGGGGGCGCGTTCGGCGAGGTCGGCCAGCACCGCGAAGTACAGGGCGCGTTTGCCGGGGAAGTTGGAGTAGACCGCGCCGCGGGTGAGTTCGGCCCGTTCGGCGATGACGTCGATCTTCGCCTCGCGGAAGCCGCGGCGGGCGAATTCGTCGCGGGCGGCGGTGAGCACCTTGGCGCGGTTGCGCTCCTGGGTCTCCGCCCTGCTGAGCCTGACCATCGTCCTCCTTGCCGTGGGATCGCCAGTCAAGATACCGTGACCACTGAGATGATAAGAACATCTGATTTGAACATCTGGAGTGGTGGATGACCCCCGAGATCGACCTGACCGACCCGAAGGTGCTGACCGACCCCTTCGCCGCCTACGACCACGCGCGGGAAGTGAGCGCGGTGGCCAAGCTGGTCATCCCCGGTTTCGGCCCGTTCTGGGCCCTGACCCGCTACGCCGAAGCGCGGGCGATGCTGGCCGACTCCCGGTTCGAGGTGAACTCCGGCAGCTTCCTGCGCCCGCCGGGCATCCCCGAGCACTGCCTGGCCTACATGGAGACGATGGCCGAGAAGGACGGGCCGGAGCACCTGCGGCTGCGGCGGCTGGTGGCGCCGGCCTTCACCCCGAAGCGGGCCGCGCAACTGCGGCCCCGGCTGGCGGCGATCACCGAGCGGCTGCTCGACGAGCTGCCCGGCCGCGCCGAAAACGGCGTCGTCGATCTGGTGCCGCACTTCGCCCGGCCGCTACCGATCGACGTCATCTGCGAGCTGGTCGGCATTCCCGAAGCCGACCGGCCGCGCTGGCGCGAATACGGGGCCGCGGTCGCGAGCGGGATGGGGCCGGACTTCGCCGCGGCGATCCCGGCGATCATCGAAGGCGCCCGGGAAGCGGTGGCGCGCAGCCGGGCCGAGCCGGGCGACGACCTCATCGGCGACCTGGTGCGGGCCCAGGCCGAGGACGGTGACCGGCTCACCGACACCGAGCTGGTCACCCTGGTCTGGCACCTGGTCCTGGGTGGGCAGACGCCGGTGAACCTCATCGCCAACGCCGTCGAAGCACTGCTGCGGCACCCGGACCAGCTGGCCCTCCTGCGCGCGGACGCCGGGTTGTGGCCGGGGGCGGTGGAGGAGCTGATGCGCTGGTGCAGCCCGCAGCTGCTGACCACGCCGCGGTTCGCGCGCGAGGACGTCGAGATCGACGGCAAGCTGATCCGCAAGGGCGAGCGGGTGACGGCGGCCGTGGTGGCCGCCGACCGCGACCCGCGCGCGTTCGCCGAGCCGGACCGCTTCGACATCACCCGCTCGGGGCCGGCGCAGCTGGGCTTCTCGCACGGCCCGCACTTCTGCCTGGGTGCCTCGATTTCGCGGGTGCAGACCGAGGTGGCGTTGTCGGGGCTGTTCGCGCGCTTCCCCGGCCTGGCGCTCACCGAGGACGTCCCGCGCGCTCCCGACGGCGGCACCTGGCGCCCGGCGCGGCTACTGCTGGCGCTGTAACACCTACTGCTGGCGCTGTGACACGAGCGCTTCGACGCCGTCGAGGACCCGGGCGAGGCCGAAGCGGAAGGTGTAGGCCGGGTTCTCGGCGGCGTTGTGGGCCTCGCCGGCGGCCTGGCCGACGCGGGAGGAGATCGGGTAGCGCGCCGCGTCGGCGGCCGGGATGCCGGCCAATACCGGCCAGGCGCGCTCCCACCACTGGGCGTCGGTCATGCCGGTGGCGCGGACGAGGCGGGCGTTGTCGAGCGAGCTGCGCGCGGTGCTCCGGACCAGGCCGGTGACGAGGCCGACCACGGCGTCCATCTCGACGTCGCCGAGGCCGATGCCCTCGATCGCGCGCAGCTCGCGCTCGTACTTGGCGAAGCTGTGCGGGCCCAGCGCCGAGCGGCTGGTGGTCACCTGCAGCAGCCAGGGGTGGCGGTGGAACAGTGTCCACTGCTCTTCGGCGATCGCGGTCAGGGCCGCTCGCCAGCCGAGACCTTCCTCCGGGGCGGCCAGTTCGCCGTTGGCGTGGTCGATCATCAGGTCCAGCAGCTCGGCCCGGCCCGGCACGTAGGTGTAGAGCGACATGGGGGAGACGCCGAGCTGCTCGGCGACCCGGCGGATGGTGACGGCTTCGATGCCGTCGGCGTCGGCGAGCGCGATCGCGGCGCGGACGACGTCGGCCGTGGCCAGTTTGGGTTTCGGGCCGCGGCGCGGGGGTCCCGAGACGCCCCAGAGCAGCTCGATCGCCCGTCGCGGGTCGCCGTCACCGTTCTCCTGCGTGCGCACGCCGGCCATTCTGCCCACCTGATTCCCGTACGACGTACAGAGTTGTGCTAACCTCTTCTTCGTACACTGTACAGAGTTAAGGGGCAGGATGACTCCGCACATTCACGCCGAGGGACTTCGCAAGCGCTACGGCGACGCGTACGCCCTCGACGGGTTCGATCTCTCCGTCCCGGCCGGCACCCTGTGCGGCCTGCTGGGACCCAACGGCGCGGGCAAGACCACCGCGGTCCGCGTGCTGTCGACGCTGCTGCGCCACGACGGCGGCGTCGCCCGGGTGGCCGGATTCGACGTCGCCACCGAACCGGCGAAAGTGCGCGCGTCGATCGGGCTGGTCGGCCAGCAGGCCGCCATCGACGAAATCCTGTCCGGGCGGCAGAACCTGATCCTCTTCGGCCGGCTGCACCACCTGGGCCGCCGGGAGGCCAGCCGCCGCGCCGACGACCTGCTCGAGCGGTTCGGCCTCGCCGACACCGGGCCGAAGCCGGTGTCGGCCTACTCGGGCGGGATGCGGCGGCGGCTCGACCTGGCCGCGTCGCTGCTGGCGGCCCCGCGGGTGCTGTTCCTCGACGAGCCGACGACCGGGCTGGACCCGCGCAGCCGCGCCGAGGTCTGGCGGGCGGTGCGGTCGCTGGTCGCGGACGGGACGACGGTGCTGCTCACCACGCAGTACCTGGAGGAGGCCGATCGGCTGGCCGACCGGATTTCCCTCGTCGAGCACGGCCGGGTGATCGCCGAAGGGTCCCCGGCCGAGCTGAAGGGCTCGCTCGGGGCGACCCGGATCGAGCTCGTGCTCACCGACCCGGACGCGCTCGGCGCGGCGGCGGGGCTGCTCGCCCGGGTCACCGGGGCCGAGCCGGTGACCGAGGAGCTGCGGGTGAGCGCGGCGGCCGAGCCGTCGATGCTGACCGACGTCGTGCGTGAGCTGGCGGCGACCGAGCTGTCGTTCGCCGACGTGGCGCTGCGGCAGCCGACGCTGGACGAAGTGTTCCTGGAGCTGACGGGGGTGACGCGATGAGGTGGGCGATCGAAGACGGCTGGACGTTGACCCAGCGTTACCTCGCGCAGCTGGCGCGGCGCCCCGCCCGCCTCGCCGGGGTGGTGGCGTTCCCGATCCTGATGGTGCTGATCTTCGCCTACCTGCTCGGCGGCGGGATGAGCGTGCCCGGCGGGGGCTCCTACCGCGAGTTCCTGATGCCGGGGATGTTCGCGATGACCATGGCCTTCGGGCTGTCGGGGACGATGATCGCGGTGCTGGACGACACCGGCAAGGGCGTCACCGACCGGTTCCGGTCGCTGCCGATGGCGCCGTCGGCGGTGTTCACCGGGCGGGTGGCGGCGGATCTGGTGAACGCCGTCCTCGCGCTGGCCGTGCTGGCCGGCTGCGGGCTCGCCGTCGGCTGGCGCCCGCACGGCAGCCTGGGCGAGACTCTGGCGGCGCTGGGCCTGCTGCTCCTGCTGCGGACGGCGCTGGTGTGGGCCGGGATCTACCTGGGCCTGCTGACGTCGGATCCGTCGATGGTGTCGCTGGCGCAGACGCTGGAATTCCCGTTCGGGTTCCTCTCCGGCGCCTTCGTGGCGACCTCGACGATGCCGGCGTGGCTGGGAACCGTGGCGGAGTGGAACCCGTTGTCCTCGACGGTGACCGCGGCGCGGGTGCTGTTCGGCAACCCGGGCGTGGCGGGGACGTCCTGGGTGAGTGCGCACGCGGTGCCGATGGCCGTGGTGTGGCCGCTGGTGCTGCTGGCGGTGTTCGTGCCGTTGTCGGCGCGCAGGTACAGGAGGCTGGGGAACTGAACGTCCACTTCGAACCGGGCGAACCACCGCGGACGGGACGGCTCGTCGTCGACGGCCGCGAGTTGTCCATTGCGGACGGCCTGCCGGAGCTGCTGTCCGGCGCCGACGGCTTCTGGGCGACCGCGGCGAGGGCGGCGCTGCGGCTGGTGGCCGCGGGACGGCTGCTGCCCGGCGTCACCGCATCCGGGCAGGACGCCTGGCGTGTCGGGCCGCTGGAACCGGCGGAAGCCGCGTGGCTGGGGGATCTCGCGGCCGCGATGCCCCCGGACGAACGTGCGCCGGGGCCGCTGCTGCGGGCCTTCCTCGACGCCGTCGCCGACACGCTGCCCCGCACGCCCGCCGCGGCCAAAGCCGCCGGGACGCGGTTGTTCGCCGCCGTCGCACCGCAGCGCGCGGAGTCCCTGCGCGACTGGGCGGGCGAGCTGGCCGCGGGCCTGGATTCGGGGATCCGGGTGTCGCTGCGGGTGACGGCACCCGGCGGGTTCGACAGCGGGCGTTTCCACGCCGTGGTCCAGGTGCACAGCCTGGCCGATCCCGGGCAGGTCGCCGACGCGGCGCAGCTGTGGGAGACCGGGCGGTTCGGGCCGCGGGCACGCATCGACGTCCTGCTGGCGCTGCGGCGGGGAGCGCAGGTGTGGCCGGCGCTGAGCCCGCTGCTGACCTCGGCGGTGCCGGCCGAGGTGGCGCTGGGCGAGGACGACGTGACCGAGCTGGTCGCGGCCGCGGCGCCGCGGCTGGCGGCGGCCGGGATCGACGTGCACTGGCCGGCCGAGCTGGCGGGGTCGCTGACCGCGCGGGCCGTCGTCCGCTCCGGGGACACCCCCGGTGACCTGCCGTCGTTCTTCGGCGGCGGCCGCGCGCTGGCGTTCGACTGGCAGCTCGCGCTCGGTGGTGAGGTGCTGACCGAGGCGGAACTGGACGCGCTCGCCGAGGCGCGCCGCCCGGTGGTGCGGCTGCGCGACCGCTGGGTGCTGGTCGATCCGGCGCTGGCGGCGAAGGCGCGGGACCGGGCGCTCAAGCCGCTGACCCCGGTCGACGCGCTGGGGGCGGTGCTGTCGGGGACCACAGAGGTCGACGGCGAGGTGGTCGAGGTCGTCACCGACGGCTGGCTGGCGCGGCTGCGGGAACGGCTGGCCGAGCCGCCGCAACCGCAGGCCCCGCCGGCCGGGCTGGCCGCGACGCTGCGGGACTACCAGCTGCGGGGGCTGCAGTGGCTGGCCACCGTCACCGGGCTCGGTCTCGGCGGGTGCCTCGCCGACGACATGGGCCTCGGCAAGACGGTCACGCTGATCGCGCTGCACCTGCACCGGGCCTCGGGGCCGACCTTGGTGGTGTGCCCGGCTTCGCTGCTGGGCAACTGGGAACGCGAGATCCGCCGGTTCGCCCCCGGTGTGCCGGTGCGGCGCTTCCACGGCAGCGCCCGTTCGCTCGAGGACGTCGAGGACGCCGCCGGGTTCGTCCTGACCACTTACGGCACGCTGCGCACCGATCCCGCGCCGCCGGCCGGGGTGCGGTGGGGGCTGCTGGTGGCCGACGAGGCCCAGCACGTCAAGAACCACCGCTCCGGCACGGCGAAGGCGCTGCGGCTGGTGCCGGCGGCGGCGCGGGTGGCGCTGACCGGCACGCCGGTGGAGAACACCCTCTCGGAGCTGTGGGCGATCCTCGACTGGACCGCGCCGGGCCTGCTGGGGTCGCTGAGCGAGTTCCGGATGCGCTGGGCGAAGCCGATCGAAGCCGGGGACCCCGCGGCGGCCGAACGGCTGTCGCGGTTGCTGCGGCCGTTCCTGTTGCGGCGCCGCAAAGCCGATCCGGGGATCGCGCCCGAGCTGCCGGCGAAGACCGATACCGATCGGCCGGTGGCGCTCAGCGCGGATCAGGTGGCGCTGTACGAGGCGGTCGTGCGGGAAATGATGGCCGACATCGCCGCGAGCGACGGGATGGCCCGGCGTGGCCGGATCGTCAAGCTGCTGACCGCGCTCAAGCAGATCTGCAACCACCCGGCGCAGTACCTCAAAGAGCCCGGTGGCCGCTCCGGGAAGCTGGAGCTGCTCGACGAACTGCTGGACACGATCCTCGCCGAGGGCGGCGCGGTGCTGGTGTTCACCCAGTACGTCGCCATGGCGCGGCTGCTGGAGAAGCACCTGGCCGACCGCGGGATCGCGACGCAACTGTTGCACGGCGGCACCCCGGTCGCGCGCCGCGAAGAGCTCGTCGAGCGGTTCCAGGCCGGTGCGGTGCCGGTGTTCCTGCTGTCGTTGAAAGCCGCCGGGACGGGGTTGAACCTCACGCGCGCCGACCACGTCGTGCACTTCGACCGCTGGTGGAACCCGGCGGTGGAGGACCAGGCGACCGACCGGGCGTACCGGATCGGGCAGACCCGGCCGGTGCAGGTGCATCGGCTGGTCGCCGAAGGCACGGTCGAGGACCGGATCGCCGCGATGCTGCGGGAGAAGCGGGCGCTGGCCGAGGCGGTGCTGGCCGGCGGAGAGGCCGCGTTGACGGAACTGTCGGACGCCGAGCTGGCCGAGCTCGTCGAGCTGAGGAGCCGCGGATGACCGACGACCGGGTGCGCGGGTTTCCCGCGTTCGGGGCGGCCGGGCACCTCGCCCGCTCGTGGTGGGGCCGGGCGTGGGTGCGCGCGATGGAGGACACCGCGCTGGACCTGCGTCAGCTGAAGAAGGGCCGCAAGTACGCCGCGGCCGGCCTGGTCGGCCCGATCACGGTCAGCCCGGGCCGCATCGCGGCGGTGGTCGACGACGCCGACGGCGGCCCGTACCGCACGCAGCTGCGGCTGGCGGAACTGTCCGAACCGGACTGGACGCGGTTCCTCGACCGGGTCGCCTCCCGCGCGGGGCACCTGGCGGCCCTGCTGGACCGCGACATGCCACCCGACCTGGTCGAGGCGGCCGGTGTCGACCTGCTGCCGGGGATCGGCGACCTCGATCCGGAGTGCGACTGCCCGGGCTGGGAGCTGCCGTGCCGGCACGCGGCGGCGTTGTCGTTCCAGGCGTCGTGGCTGCTCGACGCGGACCCGTTCCTGTTGTTGCTGATGCGGGGCAAGGGCGAGCGGGAGATCCGCGAGGAGCTGGAGAGCCGCACGGCGCCGGTGGCGGTGGCCGAGCCGGCGGCGGACCGGGTCCCGGGGGAGCTGCCCGACCTGGCGGGGTTCCGGCCCTCGGGCGCCCCGTCGATCCCGGCGGCGCCGGGGGTGCCGGCCGAGGCGTTCGCGCTGCTGGTGGCCAACGCGGCCGGGCGGGCGCGGGCGGTGTCGGAGGGGCGGCCGTGGCCGGGGCGGCGGCAGGACGCGGTCCGCCTGGCCGCGGAGTTCCCTTCGGCGGCCGGGCGGCTGGGTCAGGGAGCGGGTTTCGCGCGGGCGGTCGCGGCGTGGCGGTACGGCGGCCAGGACGGGCTGGAGGTGCTGGAAACGCCGTGGACCCCGCCGAAAGCGGCCTTGGCGGCCGCGCGGGCGGCGCTCGCGGACGTGGCGGGGGAGCCGGTGTTCGAGCGCAACCACTGCACGGTCGGGGAGGTGCAGCTGAGGCTGGATCGCCGGGGCCGGTGGCACCCGTACCGGCTCGAAGGACAGACGTGGTGGCCCGCGGGGGCGCCGGAGAGCGATCCGGGGCTGCTGGTGGGCTGAATCGCGGCGGTTCCGGCATCCGGGCACCCGCGCGTGCCGACCCGGCTCGGCGTGCCCCGGTTTGCCGCGCTGCGGGGCGGAAATCCGCCAACTTTCCCGGTATCCAGCGCGGGACTCGTTGTCTCCTGTCCCCTGACGGCGGGTTCCGCCGGGCCACTGGGGGTGGGGGGGGGGGGGGGTGGACCGCGCCCCCCCCCCCCGTGGCCGCCGGGCCCGTAAAGCACCCGCAGTAAACAGGGGGGGGGGGCCACCACCCCGGGCCGCCC
>NZ_JBHVXZ010000039.1:46216-77070 GCF_042881395.1 Amycolatopsis sp. NPDC058278
CTTTCTTCGTGTGTATGGCGTGTCTTGCTGTTCGCCCGCGGCCCGGGCGGGGGGGGGGGGGGGGGGGGGGGGGGGGGGGGGGGGGGGGGCCCCCCCCCCCCCCCCCCGCCCGGTTTCCGCCGGTGACCGATAACCCCGCTGTCGAAGCTGGAGGGGGCTCCAACCACGGGGTCCCCTCCAGCGTCAGGCCGACGTCTTCACCGTGTAGTCCTTGACCTGCATCGCATCGTGCATGCGCACGCCGCCGGTGTTGAGCTTCGCGATCGCGCGCGTCACCCCGGCCGGCAGCGCCGAGACCAGCTGGCCGCCTCGGGCCAGCGCCCACACCCCGGCGCGCGAAGCCGGGATCAGGCTGCGCGCCGCGCCGGCGGCGAAGGCGCGGCTGCGGCGCACCAGCTCGCCCATCTCGCGCTCGTAGGCGGCGAAGGCGCGTTCGTGGTCCCCGTTCGCCGCGGCCAGCTCGCCGGCCAGGACGTATGCGCCGAGCACCGCGAGGCTCGTGCTTCCCCCGACGGCCGGGCCGGGGCAGTAGCCGGCGTCGCCGACGAGCGTCACGCGGCCGCGGGACCACGTGTCCAGCCGCAGCTGGGTGATGGAGTCGAAGTAGAACGGACCGGCCCCGTCGAGCCCGGCCAGCCAGCCGTCGACCTGCGGGTGCATCCCGGCGAAGGCCTCGCGCAGCAGCTCCTTCTGCCGTGGGACGTCGCGGTGGTGGTAGTCGAGTGGCTCCTCGCGGCGGAACAGGAACACCGCGCGTGCCTCGTCCAGGTGCCGGGCGCTGTAGATCGAGGCGGTGCGGCCGGCACCGAGGTGGGTGACCGCTTCACCGTCGAGACCGAGGGCGTCCGGCAGGGAGAGCACCGCCAGGTACGCGCCGATGAACGTCGTCAGCCCGGCCTCTTCCCCGAACACCAGGCGCCGGACGTTCGAGTGCAGCCCGTCGGCGCCGACGACGAGGTCGAACCGGCGCGCCCGCGCGTGCTCGAAGGTGACCTCGCCGTCGGGGGAGATGCCGGTGATCGAGTCGCCGAAGAGGTACTCGACGTCGTCGCGGCCGGCGTCGTAGTAGATCTCGCTGAGGTCGTCGCGCATGACCTCGACGTGCCGGTCGGAGGTGGCCTGGAAGACCTTCGTCAGGTCCACCCGGATGGGCCGGTGGCTGCCTTCGCGGTGCACGGTCATCCGGGTCGTGCCGGTGGCGAGGGTTTCGACGCGGGGCAGCACGCCCATCCGTTCGGTGATGTCCATGGCCGGGCGGAAGAGGTCGACGGCGTGGCCGCCGGTCTTGCGCAGGGCCGGCGCGCGCTCGACCACGGTGACGTCGAAGCCGTACCGGGTGAGCCAGTACGCCAGTACTGGGCCGGCGATGCTGGCGCCGGAGATGAGGATCCGCATGAGTACCTCCCTGACTTAACGGTAGGTAAGTTGTACCACAGTTCCTTACCTATCGTTAAGTCAGTTATGCTGGGCCCGTGCCGAAGCCCTCCGCCACCAAGCAGCGCATCCTCGATGTGGCCCGCGAGCTGTTCACCAGCCAAGGCGTCCAGCGCACGAGCCTGCAGGACATCGCCGACCGGCTCGGCATCACCAAACCCGCGCTCTACTACCACTTCCCGTCCCGGGAAGACCTGGTCCGCAGCATCGTCCAGCCACTGCTCGACGACGGCGAGAAATTCCTCCTCCACCAGGAAGCCCGCGGCGACGCACCGGTGCGCGAGCTGATCGAAGGCTTCTTCGACTTCAACCACCGGCACCGCGCCGACGTCGTCATGCTGCTGGCCGAGATGCCGACCCTGGCCGACCTCGGCCTCATCGACCGCGTCCTGGGCTGGCGGACCCGGCTCACCGAGTTGATCTGCGGCCCGGCCCCGACCCTCGAACAGCAGGCCCGGGCCATCCTGGCGCTCGGCGGCCTGCAGGACGTCTGCATGCAGTTCCCCGACGTCCCGGTCGCCGACCTCAAAGCCGCCGCGGTCGCCGGCGCACTCGACGCCCTCGGCCGCTGAAGTTGTTTCGCCGGCGGGTGTCGAGAACGCGCCGGCGGCTCCGTCCCCGGGGTGTCGGCGGCCACGAAGGCCGCCCCGGAGAAGGAGCCCACCATGCAGCCGAACGACATCGCCGCGGTGCTCGACAAGCCACTCAGCCGTGAACTGCTCGCCCGCGACCTGACCCGCCTCGCCTACGTCGCCCAGGACGGCACCCCGCGCAGCATCCCGATCGCCTTCACCTGGAACGGCTCGGAAATCGTCCTGTGCACGTCCAAGAACGCCCGGAAACTGCCGTCCCTGCGGGCCAACCCCGCCGTCGCGCTGACCATCGACACCGAGGTGCACCCGCCCAAGATGCTCCTCATCCGCGGCCGCGCGGACCTCGACGTCGTCGACGGCATCCCGGAGGAGTACCTGCAGATGAACGGCAGCTACGAAATGACCCCCGAGCAGCGGGTCGAATGGGAACGCGAGGTGCGCTCGCTCTACGACGGCATGGTCCGGATCGTCATCACCCCGACGTGGGCCAAGCTCATCGACTTCGAAACCACCCTGCCCAGCGCGGTCGAGGAACTGGCCAAGCAGCGGGCCGAGCGGGTCGGCTAAGGGATGTCTCGTAACTGGTGTTGTGGTTGGTGGGGCTGGTGTTGCGGTCAGTCGGTGAGGAGGATGTTGTGCAGGTTCGCGATTCCGGAGACCGTGTCGGCGAGCGTGCTCGCGGCGCGGCGGTAGTCGCGGAGGATCTTGAAGTTTTTCATCCGGGCCAGCACGTGCTCGGCGCGAGCCCGGATCGTGCGGTGCGTGGCGTTGAGGTCTTCTTTCCAGTCCGGCAGCTCGCTGCCGTCGCGGGGTTTGCGGTACGGCATAACGACCTCGGGGTTGCCTTGGTAGCCACCGTCGGCCATGACCGGCCGACCGGCGAGCTGTTCGGCGATGCCGGAGTCGCGGTAGACGGTGCAGTCGTTGCGGCTGCCCGGCCGGGGGTCGCCGGTGGCGATCACCAGCCGGGTCTCGGCGTCGATCGCGATCTGCACGTTGGCGGAGTAGCGGTAGTTCTTCGACGGGGTTGCCAGCCGGTGATCCCGGGTCGGGACCAGGGTGCCGTCCACGATCGCGACCGCATCGACCCGGCGCTTGCGGACCGGCGCCAGCGCCAGCAGTGGCCCGATCGTGTCGATCACCCGGTGCGCCGCGGAATGCGACACACCGAACAACGGCCCGATCTGGCGCATCGTCAGGTTCGTCCGCCAGTACGTCGCGACCAGCAACACCCGGTCGGCCAGCGGCAACGCCCACTGCCGGCCCGGGCGCCCGTCCGCGATCTCGTCCCCGCCCCGCTTCGCGACCAGCCGCACCAGCTTGCGGAACTGACCCAGTTCCAGCCCGGTGAACGGGGCAATCCACTCCGGCCGCGACGCTGTGATCACCTGCACCACACCAACATGATCAACTACCGGCCAGTCAGCCCGACATCGGGGTTACGAGACATCCCTTAGTGCACCGCGGCGCGCTCGATGATCGCTCCCGTGTCGACGCCGGCCGGGAGCGTGCCGAACGCGATGCCCCAGTCGCCACCGAAGCGGGATGCGCAGAACGCGTCCGCGACCGCCGGGTGGCCGTGGCGGACCAGCAGGGATCCCTGCAGCACCAGCGCCATCGCCTCGACCAGCCGCCGGGCCCGGTACTCGATGCCGTCCAGATCGGTCAGCTCCTTGCGAACGCGGTCCACGGCGTCGTCCAGCCGGGCGTCGCCGCCGGCGGCCTGCTCGACTTCGGCGAAGAACGCCGCGACCGACTCCGGCTGCCGGCCCATCGCGCGCAACGCGTCCAGCGCGGCGACGTTGCCCGAGCCCTCCCAGATCGACGACAGCGGCGCCTCCCGGTAGAGCCGCGGCATCCCCGACTCCTCGACGTACCCGTTGCCGCCGAAGCACTCCAGGGCCTCGGCCGCGTGCATCGGCGCCCGCTTGCACACCCAGTACTTCGACACCGCCAGCCCCAGCCGGCGGAACGCCTGCTCCTGCGCGTCGTCCCGCCGGTCGCCCGCCGCGGCCAGCCGCATCGCCACCGTCGTCGCCGCCTCGGACTCGAGCACCAGGTCGGCCAGGACGTTCGCCATCAGCGGCTGGTCCACCAGCGCCTTGCCGAACGCGTGCCGGTGCGTCGCGTGGTGCACCGCGCGGACCGCACCCAGCCGCATGCCCGACGCACTGCCCAGCGTGCAGTCCAGCCGGGTGTTGTTCACCATCTCGATGATCGTGCGGACCCCGCGGCCCTCCTCGCCGACCAGCCAGCCGACGGCGTGGTCGTACTCGATCTCCGACGACGCGTTCGACCGGTTGCCGAGCTTGTCCTTCAGCCGCTGCAGGAGGATCCCGTTGCGCGAGCCGTCCGGCAGGACGCGGGGGAGCAGGAAGCAGGAGAGCCCGCCCGGTGCCTGAGCCAGCGTCAGGAACATGTCGCACATCGGCGCCGAGGTGAACCACTTGTGCCCGACCAGGGTGTAGCTGCCGTCCGATGACGACACCGACGGTGTCGCGGTCGTCGTGTTCGCCCGGACGTCCGAGCCGCCCTGCTTCTCGGTCATCGACATGCCCGCGAGCAGGCCGCGCTTGGTGCTCGGCTCCCGCAGCCCGAAGTCGTACTCGGTCGCCGCCAGCAGCGGCTCGTACCGCGCCGCGAGCTCCGGGTTCGCCCGCAACGCCGGCACCGCCGCGTAGGTCATCGAGATCGGGCAGCTGTGCCCGGCTTCCACCTGGCCCCAGACGTAGAACTTCGCCGCCCGCGCCGCGTGCGCGCCCTCGCGGGAGTCCCGCCACGGCGTGCCGTGCAGGCCGTGCGCCGTCGCGACCTTCATCAGCTCGTGCCAGTACGGGTGGAACTCGACCTCGTCGATCCGGTGGCCGTACCGGTCGTGGGTGCGCAGCACCGGCTCGTTCTCGTTGACCAGCCGGCCCCACTCCTGCGCCTGCTCGGTCCCGGCCAGCCGGCCCAGCTCGTGCAGCTGCGCCGCCGCCCAGCCCGCACCGGCGCGCTCGAGCCCGGCCAGCAGGGCCGGGTCCTCGGCGACGTCGTGGCCGGCCAGCGGCGGGACCTGGTTGGTGACCTCATGCGTGGCGGGCATCGGAACCTCCTAGAGCGCGAAGGATGAACGTGCGAAGCTCGGCGACGTCACCAGCGTTTCCGCTGGTCAACGGGCCGATCAGGACTTCCGCCGCGGCGCCGACCAGCGCGGCGGCGGTGAGCCGGCCGTCCTGGGGCGGGAGCACGCCGTCCCGGACACCGGCGGCGACGTGCTCGGCGATGACCTCGGTGTAGGCCCGGCGGAACTCCAGCCGCTCGGCGTCGATGAGCGCGTCGACCGGCTCGATGAGCAGGGCATAGGCCTGCTTGGGCGCCTTGAGGGCCCGCTGGGCGAACGTGTCGACGGCGGCCAGGACGCGCTCGGCCGGTTCCCCCGCCCCCGCCGCGGCGGCCCGGACCGCCTCGACCTCCCGCGTCACGACCTGCCGGAACACGTGCACGACGAGGTCGGCCTTGGTGGGGAAGTGCCGGTAGACGCTGCCGACGGCGACCCCGGCCCGTTCGGCGACCGCGGCGACGGAGCAGCCGCTGTAGCCGTGTTCGGCCAGCTGGCGCGTCGCGGCGGCGATGATCGTCTCGCGCTGGGCGTCGAGGCGTTCCTGCACCTTCGGGGTGCGGCGGTAGGGCACGTCAAGAAGTGAAGCACCGATTCATTGCTTCAGTCAACGCTCGAGCAGCCGCTTCGCGCCCCGGACCTCGGCCTCGACGTCGGCCCGCAGCTTGCGCCGCAGCACCGGCTCGACCAGCCAGCGCAGGGGAGCGGGAAACCCGAACGCGATCCGCCGCCGCACCCGGATCCCGCCGTCCACCGGCTCGCACTCGAAGGACGCCTCGAACGTCGACACCCGGCGCGCCAAGCGGTTCTCCGGCCGGTCGGGCAGCCGGACGTCGACCCGCCGGCCCGGCGTCAGCGTCATCCGGGAGACGACCTTCGGACCCGGCCCCAGCCCGGGCAGCGCCGAACGGAACCGGAACTCGGTGACGTCGCCGTCGCGACGCACCCAGTCGATCCGGCCCAGCTTGCGATCGACCTCCGCGTACCGCCGCGGATCCATGACCAGCGCCAGGAAGGCGTCCGGCGGGCACGACACGGTCTCTTCCACGGTCACATCCACCATAGAAAGAGAGTAGTTTCTCACTATGGCTCGGACAACCCCCGGTGTCACCCGCCGCCGCATCCTCGACGAAGCCGTCCGCCTCTTCGCCACCCGCGGCTACGACGCCACCTCCATCGCCGACATCCAGACCGCCTGCGGCCTCCGCCCCGGCAGCGGCGCCCTCTACAAGCACTTCCCGTCCAAAGCCGCGCTCCTCGAAGCCGCCGTGCACGACAACCTCGCGCGCCTGGCCGCCCGCACGGCTTCGACCGCCGACGCCCAGCTGCCCGACGACCCCCGCGAGGCGCTGCGCGTGCTCGCCGACGTCGTCTGGGCCTTCATGGCCGCCGACCGCGACCTCATCCGCCTGATGATCCGCGAATTCACCGGCTTCCCGGAGCTGTTCGAGAAGATGTGGCAGGGCGTCCTGGCCACCGTCTACCGCCGCGGCACCGAGTGGATCACCACGCTGCGGGACCAGGGGAGAGCTTCGGTGACCGACCCGGAAGCCACCGCCGCAGTGCTCGTCGCGTCCCTGACCTACCACCCGATCCTCGACGTCCTCATCGGACACACCCCCGGCGACCTCACCCCGGACCGCTTCCTCGCCGCCTGGCTCGACTCCGCCGTCGCCACCCTGCGGCTCACCTGATCACACCCCCCGCTTCACCAGCGCCACCAGATACCGGCACGGCACCGGCCCCGGGTTCGCGAACACACAGTCCGCCGCCGGCCCCAGCTGCAAGCAGTCCCCGGCGGCCAGCTCGTGCACCTGCGCACCCTCGTGGAAGCGCAACTGCCCCGCCAGCACCCAGATCTGCTGGTGCAGGAACGCATACGTCCCCGACGCCAACGGCACCTCGGCCCCCGGCGGCAGTTCCACCTCCACCAGCTCCAGCGGATGGCCCGCCGCGGGGGAGACCGACCGCCGCCGGTACCCGGTGTCCGGATCCACCCACACCGGCTGCTCCGCCGCCCGCACCAGCCGGCGCTCGTCACCCTCGGCCCGCGCGATCAGCTCCGACAACGTCAGGCCCAGCGCGGCCGACAGCTTCGCCAGCAACGCCGCCGTCGGCTGCACGTCACCCCGCTCGATCTTGCCGATCATCGCCCGCGACACCCCCGAACGGTCGGCGAGTGCCGCGGCCGAGAGACCTTGCGACGTCCGGGCGGCGTGCACCGTGGCGGCCAGGCGAGCAGTCAGGGGATCGGTCATAACACTGGATACTATACGAGCCTCTGTGGCTACCATATGAGCCATGATGATCCGAGACGCCACCCCCGAGGACGCCGCCGCCTGTGCCGCCCTCTACGCGCCCTACGTCACCGACACCGCCATCTCCTTCGAAACCGAACCACCCGGCACCGCCGAAATGGCCCGCCGCATCGCCGGCGCCCACGCCTGGCTCGTCCACGAAGACCACGGCCGCGTCGCCGGATACGCCTACGCCACCCGCTTCGCCGAACGCGCCGCCTACCGCTGGTCCTGCGAAACGAGCATCTACCTCGAACAAGGCCGCCGCCGCACCGGCGCCGGACGCGCCCTCTACGAAGCACTGTTCGAGCGGCTACGCGCACGCGGCTTCTGCCGCGCCTTCGCCGGCATGACCCTGCCGAACGACGCCAGCGCCGGACTCCACCGCGCCCTCGGGTTCGAACCCGCCGGCGTCTACCGCCGGGTCGGCTGGAAACACGGCGCCTGGCGCGACGTCGCCTGGGTCCAAAAAGACCTTCGCGCAACCGACGGTTGCACATCTGCACCCGGCGAGCTAACGTGACACGCAACCGAACGTTGCACAAGGAGCTCACATGGAACACGGCACCATCGAACGGGAACTCCACATCGACGCCCGCCCCGACGTCGTCTTCGACGTCGTCAGCAGCCCCGGACACCTCCGCGAATGGTGGCCCGACGAAGCCGAATACCCCGCCGAACCCGGGGGAGCGGGCCGCATCGGCTTCGGCGGCTCCTGGGTCCAGTTCACCGTCGTCGACGCCATCCCGCCGAAACACTTCTCCTTCCGCTGGACCCACGCCGAAGGGGAGACCGCCGCTCCCGGCAACTCCTTCCTCGTCGTCTTCGAACTCGAACCCGACGGCACCGGCACCCGCCTCCGGATGACCGAAACCGGCTTCCGCGAACGCGGCTGGAACGAAGCCAAGATCGCCGCCGAACACGCCGACCACACCTCCGGCTGGGACCACTTCCTCTCCCGCCTGCCCGCCTACGCCGCCGAAGTCGGAGCCACCCGGTGACCACCGCCGTGGACGACGACCTCTGGTCCGCGATCGGCGACCCCACCCGGCGCCGGATGCTCGACCTGCTGCTCAACCAGGGGAGCGGCACGGCGACCAGCCTCAGCGAACACCTCCCCGTGACCCGCCAGGCCGTCGCCAAACACCTCGCCGTCCTCGACCGCGCCGGCCTCGTCCACGCCCACAGCGCCGGCCGTGAAAAACAGTTCCGCGTCGACGAAGACCAGCTCGCGCGCGCCGTCGCCCAGCTCGCCGACGTCGGCAACGCCTGGGACGCCCGGCTCCGCCGCATCAAGCGCATCGCCGAAACCATCGAGAAGACCATCGAAAGGAAGCAGTAGATATGGACATCCTGCACCGCATCGGCATCCACAACGCCACCCCGGACCAGGTCTACGCCGCGATCACCACGATCGACGGCCTGGCCGCCTGGTGGACCGAGAAGACCGTGGGGGACACCGAACCCGGCGGCGTCATCGCCTTCCGCTTCATCCCGGGCGGCTTCGACATGAAGGTCCTCGAACTCGAGCCGGGCCGGCTCGTCCGCTGGGAAGTCGTCGACGGGCCACCGGAGTGGATCGGCACGACGATCCGCTGGGAGCTCGAGCAGCGCAGCGACTACACGATCGTCCTGTTCAAGCACGAAGGCTGGCGCGAGGCGGGCGAGTTCATGCACCACTGCAGCACGAAGTGGGCGACCTACCTGATGAGCCTCAAGCAGCTCGTGGAGACCGGGGAGGGCGCCCCGGCACCGAGGGACGTGATGATCAGCGACTGGCACTGACGTTACTTGACATAATGTACATTATCGGCACTTGGTGACACGCTGGCCGGAAGGCTGGGAGGGGTGCCGAATCCGGGATCGGGCCTTGTGTCGGAGGTTGTGAGAGCGTTCGCTTCGTCAGGACGGCTCCTGTGCGGGTTTCGTCGACCCACCCAGTCGGCGGTTGCCCGACTCGAGCCCCCAAGGGGCCCGAGAGCATCCCCTGAGAGGCATGAACCCGAGGTCCGGTCACCTGACCTCAAAACGTCACGGTGACGAAACTGACTGGGGTTTGGTCGCGCCGGAGTTGTCCTGCGGCACGGTTGGCGACGCCTGATTCGCGCCACGGGCTCCGATGGCCGCCTCGGCTCCCTGCGAGCCGGTATCGAACATGTGTACGCATGCCCCGCAATGGGAGCACGAGGGCGTCCGACGGCCGGGAACGGCGATTCGGAGAGTTCCGTGTCCCCCAGGGGGAAGATCCTGGGTCACACCGGCATTTCATGCATAATTGCCATTATGCATGAAATGCCGGGATCAGGCCCGGCCGCGGAAACTGTCGGTGGCGTGCGGTACAAGATCCACATGAAGGTTTCCGAGGCCCAGCAAGCCTTCTTCGCCGCCCGTCGCCCCCGCAAGGACTCTCCGCACACCACCGACGCCTACCGCCGGGATCTCGCCGGTATCACCACTCTCCTGGTTTCGGAGCTCGGCCGGCCGGCCGAGGACCTGGAGGTCGCCGACCTCACCGGGCCGGCGCTGCGGTCGGCGTTCGGGGCGTTCGCGGACGGGCACGCGAAGAGCTCGGTGCTGCGGGCGTGGTCGACGTGGAACCAGTTCCTCACGTTCTGCGTGGCCGACGGGCTGCTGGCGGGCAATCCGATGGGGGCGGTGGCGCGGCCACGGACGCCGGCGTTGACGCCGAAGCCGTTGCGGGGCGAGGAAACCCCGGAACAGCTGCTGTCGGCGGCGGCCGCGGGTTCGCGGCGCGCGCGGGATCCGTGGCCGGAGCGGGACGTGCTGGTGATCGCGCTGGGGCTGGTGGCGGGGTTGCGGGCGGCGGAGATGCGGGCGTTGTCGGCGCGGTCGCTGGTGGGGCGCGCGGGTGAGCTGCGGTTGCACGTGAAGGGCAAGGGCAGCCGGGACCGGTCGATTCCGGTGCAGCCGGTGCTGGCGGAGCTGATCGAGCGGTATCGGGAGTCGTGCCGGGTGCGGTTCCCGAACGTGCGGTTCTCCCCTGGTTCGCCGTTGCTGCTGGACCGGGCGGGTGAGCCGATCGGGCGAGGTGCGCTGGAGTACCTGGTGAAGTCGTGTTATCGGGGTGCGGGGTTGCACGATCGGGTGCCGGTGGGGGCGAATCTGCACGCGTTGCGGCACACGTTCGCGACGCGGTTGGCGGAGGACGGGGCGACGGCGTCGGAGATCATGGCGTTGCTGGGGCACGCGAGCTTGGCGACGAGCCAGAACTACATCGAGGCGACGGGCCGGGAGCAGCGTGCGGCGGCGGCGAGCAACCGGACATACCGGGCGCTGGATGGTCTTGGCTGAGTGCCCCGATGGACGACACGCGTACTTGAACGGACGACACGACACCTGGGCACCGGCCCGGTCGTGTCGTCCGCCTGGGTGCGCGTGTCGTCCGTGCCGGTACGGGCGTCAGCGGAGTTGTTCGAGGTCCTTGGCCGCGCGGGCGATTTCCTCGGCGAGCCCGCGCAGCTCGCGGGCGTCGGCTCCGTCGTCGGCGGCGGTGACGATGTCCTCGGCCGCGCAGCGGAGCTGGAAGAGGCGGTCTTGCAGGGCCGCGATCTCGGTGTCGGACAGGACCACGGCGTCTTCGGGGAGCCCGCTCCGCTGCAGTGCGGTGCGGCGTTCGTAGGCGCGCTGGCGGCAGGATTGGCCGCAGTAGCGGCGGCGGCGGCCGACGTTGCCGCCTTCGGGGAGGCGTCGTCCGCACCAGCCGCAGTGCTTGGGGGCGCCTCGGCGGGCCGGGGCGAGTTCGATCGTGGTCGGCTGGGTCAGTTCGGCGGCTTCCCTCACCCGGGAGACCCTAGCTGGCCACTGTTTGCTCATGCCGGGGTCATGGCGGAAGGGCACACTTGGAGGATGCGCGCGTCGTTCCCGTACCTGGCTGATCCGGTCCCCCGTGCCTTCGCCCACCGGGGGTGGCACCTCGGTGAGCTCGAGGGGCTGGAGAACTCGTTGCCGGCGTTCAAGCGGGCGTGTGCGGAGGGGTACCGGTACCTCGAGACGGATGTGCACGCGACGGCGGACGGTGTGGTGGTGGTGCACCACGATCCGGATCTGGACCGGACCACGGACGGTTCCGGGCCGATCGCGGCGCAGACGTGGGAGCAGTTGAAGAACGTCAAGGTGGGCGGGAAGGCTGGGCTGTCGCGGTTGGAGGACGTCCTCGAGGAACTGCCGGACGCGCGGTTCAACGTGGATGTGAAGGCCGATCGGGCGGTGGAGCCGTTCGTACGGGTGCTGGAGCGGACGGGGGCGTTCGACCGGGTGGCGGGGGCGGCGTTTTCGGACGCGCGGCTGGTGCGGTTGCGGAAGCTGGCGGGGCCGCGGCTGGTGACGGCGATGGGGCCGCGGTCGGCGTTCGCGTTGTGGGTGCGGGGCCGGTTGCCGTTGCTGCCGCTGGGGCGGCTGGTGCTGGGGGCGATGGCGCAGGTGCCGGTGCGGCAGGGGGCGTTGCGGGTGGTGGACAAGGCGTTCGTGTCGATCGCCGGGCGTTCGGGTGTCGAGGTGCACACGTGGACGATCGACGATCCGGCGGAGATGCGGATGCTGCTGGATCTCGGGGTGCACGGGATCGTGACGGATCGGCCGGATCTGCTGCGTGAGGTGCTGATCGAGCGGGGTGCGTGGCGGCGGTCGCAGGAGCCGTGAGCGTCAGCGGGGTGGTTTGCCGGTCCAGGCGGCTTCCCAGGTCTTGGGGCCGAGGAGGCCGCTGTCGTTGATGCCGTTGGCGCGTTGGAGGTCGAGGACGGCGGTGCGGGTCTTGTCGAGGTAGCAGCCGGTGCCGGTGAAGCCGTAGCCGAAGGCGTTCATGCGGAGCTGGAAGGTCTTGAGGGCGTCGGCGCAGTCGCCGTAGCGGTAGACGACGCCGGGCCAGGCGGGTTTGGGGCCGCCGGGGCCGGGCGGCGGGGTGGGCAGGCCTCCCCCGCCGATGTAGGCGGATTCGGTGTAGCTGGGAACGCGTTTGCTGCGGGCGTCGGCGTCGGCGGCGAGGTTGAGCATGCCGGCGCACTGCCAGGGTTGCCAGCCGCGCATGCGGTAGAGGTAGAGGGCGCGGTAGTCCTGTTCGGCAGGGGTGGCCTGGTCGGGGCGTCCTTGGCCGCCGACGCTGCGCCAGGTGGGCAGGTCGAACTGGTAGGCGCCGTAGTAGCCGTTGCCGGTGTTGGTGGCGTAGCGGTTGCTCGACTCGCACATGCGGAGTTTGGCCCAGGCGCTCGACGCGGGGTCCGCGGAGGCGGCGGCGGGGGTGGTGAGGGGCAGAACCGTGGTGGCGATCGCGAGGAGCAGGAGTCTCGTCACGGTCCGTGGGCGGTTCTGGATCATGGGAGCACAGTAGGAGCGTGTCCCGGGTACCACAACAGACACAGCGGGCGCGTGAGCCCCATGGGTAACACCGTTCGGTGCCCCTCGAGACCGGCTGTGGAGCGTGGACGGGGTGGTCCGCGGGGGCGGTGGATGATCACGAAGCGACAAACCGGACACGGTTTCGGTGGTGCGTTCTCGGGGGTCGTGGTGTCCCCGTAGTCTCCGCGCTGACCTGGAAGTTCTTGAGTGAAGGAGCCGTGGATGACGCTGGCCGGGACGCGCTCGACCAGGCGCGAGCGCTGGGGCTGGTATTTCTACGACTGGGCGAATTCGCCGTTCTATTCGTCGACGACGACGGTGTTCGGGGCGCTGTCGATGAGCCCGATCGCGGCGGCGGACGCGCGGGCGAACATCACCCTTAACGGGGACCGTGCGTGCCTGAACGCGGCGGGTGAGACGGACACGCTGCACAACTGCGACGTGACGTTGCTGGGGTTGCACTTCCCGGCCGGTTCGGTGTGGGGTTACCTGCTGTCGGTGGCGACGGTGGTGCAGGTGCTGGTGCTGCCGATCGCCGGCGCGGTGGCCGATCGGAGTCACAACAAGCGGCGGATCCTCGGTGGGTTCGCGTTCCTGGGTGCGGCGGCCGCGGCGGCGATGTTCTTCTTCTCGGGGTCGGCCTGGCAGCTGGGTGCGGTGCTGTTCATCGTGGCGAACATCGGCTACGGGGGTTCGCTGGTCGTCTACTACTCGTTCCTGGTCGACATCGGGGGGCCGGACGAGCGAGACGGCATTTCGGCGAAGGGCTGGGCGTTCGGGTACCTGGGTGGCGGGCTGGCGCTGACGTTGCAGCTGGTGCTCTACCTGAAGCACGACCTGTTCGGGGTGGACAAGGACCTGGCGGTGCAGATCTGCTTCCTGACCTCGGGGTTGTGGTGGGCGGCGTTCACCTTCCCCGCGGTGCGGGCGCTCCCCCGCCGGCACGTGCCGGTCGACGTCGCGCCGGGGCGTTCGGTGCTGCGGGCGGGGTTCACGGAGCTGCGGCAGACGCTGGTGGCGGCGAAGGCGTACCCGTTGACGCTGGCGTTCCTGGGCAGCTACCTGGTCTTCACCGACGGGATCAACACGGTGGTGACGGTGTCGGCGCAGTACGGCAAGGACGAGCTGAGGTTCGGCAACGAGGTGTTGATCGTCACGATCCTGGTGATCCAGTTCGTGGCGTACCTGGGCGGCACGGTGCACGGGCTGGTGGCGCGGCGGATCGGGGCGAAGCGGACGATCCTGGGCAGCCTGGTGCTGTGGATCGTGGTGCTGGCCGGGGCGTATTTCGTGCAGCCGCGGCAGATGCTGCAGTTCCTCGCGGTGGCGGTGGGGATCGGGCTGGTGCTGGGCGGGACGAACGCGCTGTCGCGGTCGCTGTTCAGCCAGATGATCCCGGCGGGCAAGGACGCGCAGTACTACTCGCTCTACGTCGTGGGTGAGCGTGGGACGTCGTGGCTGGGGCCGCTGGTGTTCGCCGGGGTCGGGCAGGCGACGGGGTCGTTCCGGCTGGCCATCGTGGCGCTGGTGATCTTCTTCGTGGCGGGGCTGGTGCTGGTGTGGCTGGTGCCGGTGCGGCGGGCGATCGTGGCGGCGGGCAACCGTCCGCCGGAGGTTCTGTAGCCACCGATAGGGTCGGGCGTCGTGACCTTGCTGAACGACGCCGCCGGCCCTGATCCCACCGATGCCCTGTCGTCGGTTCCCGCGGCCGGTTCGCGCCGTGGGACGCCGCCGGTGGGCAGGCTGAAGTTCTGCTACGGGCCGATGGACTGCGGGAAGTCGACCCTGGCGCTGCAGATCGACCACAACCACGCGCGGCAGGGCCGCCGGGGGCTGGTGCTGGTGCGTCACGACCGGTCGGGTGCGCCGCAGATCTCCAGCCGGATCGGGCTGACCCGGCAGGCGGTGGAGGTCGGTGAGGACACCGACGTGCGTGACCTGGTGCGGCAGGAGTGGGCGCAGGGCCGGCACGTGGACTACGTCGTGGTGGACGAGGCGCAGTTCCTCTCCCCCGGTCAGGTCGATCAGCTGGCGGAGCTGGCCGACGAGGTCGAGATCGACGTCTACTGCTTCGGGATCGCGACGGACTTCCGGAGCCGGTTGTTCCCGGGGGCCGCTCGTCTGTTCGAACTGGCGGACGAGTTGCAGCCGGTTCAGGTGGAGGTGTTGTGCTGGTGCGGGCTGCCCGGGCGGTTCAACGCGCGGGTGGTCGACGGCGTGGTGGTGCGCGAGGGCGATACCGTCGTGGTGGCAGATACCGAACAATCCGTAGTTGAAACTTCAGCTTCAGCACGTTTTGAGGCCGAATTCGCTACTGTGCGTTATCAGGTATTGTGTCGCCGCCACTTTCGATCGGGTGACCTGGGGCCGGTTACTGCCCATCACGGTCAGTTACGGTTGACCTGAGCGAGACCCAAGTAGCCCATCCGGGGGATATCAGCACTAAGAAGGCCGTATTGACGTCACGCCGGAGCGCGAAATGCCTCCTACTAGTGGAAGCTGTTGCAGGCGGGTGACGCAGCTCATCGTGAGCAACGACATGGTGGTCCGGGAATCCTCCGGGCCCCCGGGTCGTTGCATAGGGTGAGCAACACCCCTGGCTCCACCCCGGAGCTGACTGAAAGGACCCCCATCATGGCCGACCGTGTTCTTCGTGGAAGCCGGCTGGGAGCGGTCAGCTACGAGACCGACCGCAACCACGACCTCGCCCCACGCCGCACCGTGCGCTACGCCTGCCCGAAGAACCACGAGTTCGAGGTGCCGTTCTCCGACGACGCCGAGATCCCGACGGTCTGGGAGTGCCGCCTGCACGGCAGCGAATCGGAGATCGTCGATGGTGGGCAACCCGAGCAGAAGAAGGTCAAGCCGCCGCGCACCCACTGGGACATGCTGCTCGAGCGGCGCACGATCCCCGAGCTCGAGGACCTGCTCAACGAACGTCTCGCCGAGCTGAAGGGCCGCCGCACCTCCCGGTCGGCGTGATCCTCCCGGCTTCGGCCTCGTAGCCAAAGCTCCCACCACAACGGAAAGGCCCCCGCGACCTCCCCCTGCGGGGGCCTTTCGCATGCCCGCGGAGTGGGGGTCAGAGGCCGCGGAAGGGGCCGTGCAGGGCGGCCCACTGCAGGAGCATGATCGTCTTGGCGTCCGCGATCTCGCCGGTTCCGATCATGGCCAGGGCCTTGGTGAACGGGAGCTCGAGGACCTCGATGTCTTCGCCCTCCTCCGCGATGCCGCCGCCTTCGCCGCGGTCGGCGGGGTCGTAGGGTGCCGCGTAGCAGTGCAGGCGTTCGGTCACCGAGCCCGGGCTCGTGTAGACGTCGAACACGTGCTGCAGCGCGCCGATCCGCACGCCGGTCTCCTCCTCCGCCTCCCGCCGGATCGCCGTTTCCGGGTCGTCGGTGTCCAGCAGGCCGGCCGTGGTCTCCACGAACATGCCGTCCGGGTGGTCGTTGACGTAGACGGGGTAGCGGAACTGGCGGGTCAGCAGGACGGTGCCGCCCTCGAGGTCGTAGAGCAGCACCGTGGCGCCGTTGCCGCGGTCGTAGGTCTCGCGCTGTTCGGTCGTCCAGCGGCCGTCGCCGTGCTGGTAGTCGAACGTGGTGCGGCGCAGCACGTACCAGGCCGACGAGAGCAGCTCCACGTCGGTGACCCGGACCCGCGGGTTGCGGGTCAGGCTTGTCGAAGAGGTCATGCCCCGACCATAATGTGCATGACTCGGAAGAAACAAGGAGGAACGTGCATGCTGGTCGGGGAACGTCGTGAACTGCTGCTCGCGCGGCTCGCCGCCGACGGCAAAGTCCTGGCGAAGGACGTCGCGGCCGAACTCGGGGTCTCCGAGGACAGCATCCGCCGTGACCTGCGTGACCTCGCCGCAGCCGGGCTCTGCCAGCGCGTCTACGGCGGTGCCCTGCCCGTCTCCCCCGCCGTCGCCGACTACGCGAGCCGGACCTCCATCGCCGTCGGCGGCAAGGACCGGGTCGCCGCGGTGGCCGCCGCGCTGGTCCGGCCCGGCTCCACCGTCATCCTGGACGGCGGCACGACCACGCTGGCCGTCGCGAAAGCCCTCCCCGAAGACCTCGAGGCCACCGTCGTCACGCACAGCCCGACCGTCGCCGTCGCCCTGCTCGGCCACCCCGGCGTCGAGGTGTTCCTGCTGGGCGGCCGGTTGTTCCGGCACTCCGCGGTCACCTGCGGCGCGGCCGCGGCCGAGGCCGCCCAGTCGATCAGCGCCGACGTCTTCCTGCTCGGTGTCACCGGCGTCCACCCCGAAGCCGGGCTGACCACCGGCGACGCCGACGAAGCCGCGATGAAGCGCACCCTGGCCCGGCGCGCGGCCGACACCTACGTGCTGGCCAGCGCCGAGAAGCTGGGCGCGGCGTCGCGGTTCACCGTGCTGCCCTTCGGCGACGTCGCCGGGGTCATCACCGACGCCGACGACCAGAACGTGCAGGAACTTGCAAGGCGGGGTGTGGCGATCCTGCGGGCGTGACCTCGGCGTACCACTCGCGGCCGGCGACCAGCCCGAACAGGGGCGCCGGCAGCCACACGAGCAGCCGCAGCACCGCCGAAAGCCGCCCGGTGCCGCGCACGTCGGACACGTGCGCGGCCAGCGCCGCCTGCTTGCGCCCGGCGAACCGCCGCACGTCGAACCGGTGGGTGATGGCCGAGGCCGGGCTGTAGGCCTGCCCGAGCGCTTCGACGTCGTATTCGAACGGGATCCGCAGCGCCCGCACCACCCGCACGAACCGCAGCGCGAAGTCCCGGGGCAGGGTGGCCTCCAGCAGCCGCGTCCCGGTCAGCCGGGCCGCCCGGCGGGCGACTTCGTGCACCTTCACGTGGTCGCGGTGACCGTAGCCGCCGTTGCCGTCGTAGCCGAGCAGCAGGTCGGCGCGCTCCTCGTGCAGCAGGGCCGCGAGCCGGTGCGCGGCCTCCTCGGTGTCCGCGCGGGCGAAGCGCTGCCGTCCGGGCGGGTCGGCGTACAGCACCGGTCCGTGGCCGCTGTCGGCGTAGCCCAGGTGCACGACGCGCCGGACGCCGAGGATGGCCGCGGCGGCCTCCAGCTCGGCCCACCGCGGCGTCGGGTGCTCGGCGGCCATGCCGTCGGTGGCCACGACGACCACCACCCGGTGCCCGTCGGCCGCGGCGCGGGCCAGCGTGCCGCCGCTGAGCAGGACGGGGTCGTCGGCGTGGGCGTGGAAGGCCACGATGGTCGTCACCGGCCCCATGATGGCCCAGAACGCGGGAAAACGGCTCAGGCGCGCTTGACGAGCTTGCGCAGCTGGTGCCAGCGGCGCTCGACGCCCCACTTGGCCACCCGCAGGAACGCCTCGCGGATGATCGAGCCGCTCATCTTCGACTCGCCGATCTCGCGCTCGGTGAAGGTGATCGGGACCTCGACGATCTCGAACCCGGCGTCGGCCGTGCGGATGGTCAGGTCGATCTGGAAGCAGTAGCCGTGCGAGTTGACCTCGTCCAGGGGCAGCTTCTCCAGCACCGGACGGCGGTAGGCGCGGAAGCCCGCGGTGATGTCGCGGGTGCGCATGCCCAGCGCGACCTGCGAGTAGATGTTGGCGCCGCGGGAGAGGATCTGGCGGTTCACCGGCCAGTTCACGACGCTGCCGCCCGGCACGTAGCGCGAGCCGATCGCCAGGTCGGCGTCGCCGACCGCGTCCAGCAGGCGGGGCAGGTCCTCGGGGGCGTGCGAGCCGTCGGCGTCCATCTCGACGATCGTGTTGTACTCACGCGCCAGGCCCCAGCGGAACCCGGCGATGTAGGCGGCGCCGAGGCCGGCCTTCTCGGTGCGGTGCAGCACCTGGATGTGGGGGTTGGCGGCCGCGCGCTCGTCGGCGAGCTCGCCGGTGCCGTCCGGGCTGCCGTCGTCCACCACGAGCACGTGCACGTCCGGGAGTACCTTGTGCAGGCGATCCAGGATCGGGCCGAGGTTCTCCCGCTCGTTGTACGTCGGGATCACCACCAGCACCGGCTCGATTTCCCGGGCCCCCCGCGGCGCCTGCGACATCCGTGCTCCTCCGATATCCGCGGCGGTCAGTCCGCCGCTTCCCCTGCCGTGCCGGCGCTGGTGCGCCGGGTGCGAAAACGGAGTACGAGCCCACCGGCCACCCCGGCGATCGCCAGAGCCAGCAGCCCGTACTCCGTCCACGCACCTAGTCGATCCGACAGCGTAGTCTGCGTCCGCAACGGGACGCGCCCGACCAGGGAATCCGCCGTGAAAAGGCCCGTTGAGCTGGTCACCGAGCCGTCGGGCGCCACGACCGCGCTCACCCCTGAGACGGCGGACACCACGACGGACCGGCCGTGTTCGACCGCCCGCAGCCGTGACATCGCCAGCTGCTGCTCGCTCATCTCGCTGCGGCCGTACCAGGCGTTGTTGGTCGGCACCACCAGCAGTTCGGCGCCCCCGCGGACGGCGTCGCGGGCCGGGTAGTCGAACGCCGTCTCGTAGCAGATGAACACGCCGACCTTCGTGCCCGCGACGTCCATGGTCTGGTTCGCGCCGTCGCCGGGGACCATGTCGACGGTCTCCTGGTCGAGGAACGGGGTGACCAGCTGGGCGACCTTGCGGGCGGGCACGTACTCGCCGAAGGGCACCAGCTGCTGCTTGGCGTAGCGCTCGCCGGGGCCGGTCCGCGGGTCCCAGGCGATGACGGAGTTCTGGACGTGCCCGTCCGGCAGCGCGTAGACCGCACCGATCAGGGCCGGGACGCCGAAGTTCGCCACGAGCTGGTCGACCTGCGGGTCCGGGCCGGTGACGGGGGTGGCGCTCTCCGGCCACACCACCAGGTCCGGCTTGGCCACCTTCCCGGCCCGGACGGCCGCGAGCAGCCGCTCGCTCTCGGCGATGGTGTTGTCGCGCAGGACGGTCCGCTGCCCCTGCAGCGCGAGCCCGATGTCCGGGGCGTTGCCCTGCACGGTCGCGACGGTGAGCTCGCCGTCCTGGGCGCCGGTGCCGATCGCCGGCCACAGCGCCAGGCCCGCGACCACGGGCAGCAACGCGGCGAGGGCGGCGAAGACCACCGGTCGCGTGAGCTTGCGCACGTCCCACAGCCGGGCGGCGAGGGTGGCCAGGCCGAAGCCGGTGAGGACGACGGCCAGGCCGACCAGCGGGGCGCCGCCGATCGAGGCGAGCGGCAGGAACGCGCCTTCGGGCTGGCTGAAGGCGACACGGCCCCACGGGAAGCCGCCGAAGGGGAACCACGCGCGCGGCGTCTCCAGCGCGATGAGCACCAGCGCACCCCACAGCGGCGCGGCCGGCAGCCGGGAAACCAGCGTGATCAGGCCGCCGGCCAGGCCGTGGTAGAGCGCCAGCGCCAACGACAGGCCCAGCCACGGCCACGGGCCGAAGTCCGGCCCCAGGAAGTCCAGCAGCCAGGTCAGCAGCGGCAGGAAGAACACCAGCCCGAACGCGAAGCCGTAGCCGAAGCCGGCCCGGAAGCGGCGTCCGCGCAGGACGAGGGCCAGCCCGGCGAAGGCCAGCGGCGCCAGCCACCACAGCGGGCGCGGCGCGAAGCTCAGGTAATAGGCGAATCCGGACGCGCACGCCGCGGCGGTGCGCAGCAGCCAGGCCGGGGGGAACCGCCGCGTGCGGGCGGGCTGGTGCGGGGCGCCCGGTTCGGGGTCGGCCACGGTGACTGCCACGGGTGCCAACTCTAGGAGATCGTGTCGTGGAGGACGTCACCCGCGCGGACCGTGCGCAGGCACCGCGGGAGGGCGGCGTCCGGTTCGAGCCGGGGCAGCGGCGGCACGCCGGCCCGCGGATCGGTGGACCAGCGCTGCACGCGGCTGTCCGGGGTGGCCACGACGAGGTCGGTGGCGTCCCAGATCGCGTAGTGCGCCGGCGCGCCCGGGACGAGGCTGCCGGTGACGCCGTCGTGGACGCCGGCCGCGCGGTGCCCGGCCCGGGTGTGGGCGGTGAACGCCGCCCGCGGCGACAGGCCGGCGCCCGGCGTCCGGTGGTAGGCCGCGGCGCGGACGTTCGCCCACGGGTCGAGCGGTGTCACCGGCGCGTCGGAGCCGAAGGCGAGCAGGACGCCTTCGGCGGCCAGCGCCGAGAAGGGGTTGAGGCCGGCGGCGCGGTCCGCGCCGAGACGTTCGGCGTACATGCCCTCCGGGCCGCCCCAGAGCGCGTCGAACAGCGGTTGCGCCGAGGCGACCACGCCCCAGGCGGCCAGCTGCTTGGCCTGCTCGGCGGTGACCATCTCCAGGTGTTCGAGCCGGTGGTGGCGGGCGGCCAGCGCGCGCTGCCCGACCTCCTTCTCCGCCAGCCGGAAGCCTTCGACGACTTCGGCGACCGCGGCGTCGCCGATGACGTGGAAGCCGGCCTGCAGCCCGGCTTCGGTGCAGGCGGTGAGGTGCCCGGCGATGCGGTGGGCGTCGAGGTAGAGCGTTCCTTCGCCGGGGTGGTCGGCGTAGGGCCGGGTCAGGGCGGCGGTGTGGGAGCCGAGGGCGCCGTCGACGAACAGGTCGCCGGCCAGGCCACGGGCCCCGAGTTCCCGCGCGGTTTCGACGGCGCCGAGTTCGCCCCAGTACCCGACGACCTCCGGGGTGCCGGGCCCGGAGAGGGCGAGGAGGGCGGCGAGGTCGTCGCGGCCGGAGATGTCGGGGCCGGCGCATTCGTGGACGCTCACGATGCCCTGTTCCGCGGCCTCGGTGAGGAACGCCCGCTGGGCGCGTTCGCGCTGCTCGGGCGTGATGGCGGCGCGCACGGCCGCGCGGACGGCGTGGTGGGCGGCGCGGGTCAGCGGGCCGTCGGGCGACCAGCCGTCGGCGTCGCGGGCGGTCGGGGCCAGCTCGACCAGGGCGGTGGAGACGAGCGCGGAGTGGACGTCGACGCGGCTGAGGTAGACGGGCGCGCCCCCGGCGGCGGCGTCGAGCTCGGCGCGGCTGGGCAGGCGCGGGTCGGTCCAGGTCGTCTCGTCCCAGCCGTGGGCGAGCAGGACCCGCCCGGGGCGGACGGCGTCGCGCACGCGGGCCAGCAGGTCGGCGCGGCCGCGGGCGCCGGTGAGGTCGAGGCCGGTCAGGTGCAGGCCGGTGGCGGTGGCGTGGACGTGCGCGTCGACGAACGCGGGGGCGACGAAGGCGCCCTGGAGGTCGACGATCTCGGCGTTCGCGTGCAGGGCGCGGGCCGGGGCGTCCTGCCCGACCCAGACCACGGTGCCGCCGGTGACCGCCATCGCCGTGGCGTCGGGGCCGGCGGGGGTGTAGATGCGCCCGCCGAGCAGGAGCGTCGTGTGTTCGTCCGTCACGCCCCTGAGTCTGCCTGCTTCGTCCAGGTGGGGGACGGCGACCCGGCAGGCAGGAAGATTTACTCCGTGAGAACGTTATGACAGGATATTTTAACGCGTTCCCGACGACTAGGAGTACAAGTGACTGCGATCCAGGAACCTGTGACGCCTGCCGCCGCCTTCGACCAGCCCTACGAGTACGCCCGCGCCGAGCTGGTGGAACCCGACTGGCGCCGCTTTCCTGGCTGGCACGACGTGACCGAGGCCGAGTGGCGCGACGCGCAGTGGCAGCGGGTGCACTGCGTCCGCAACGTCAAGCAGCTGCGCGCCCTGATGGGCGACCTGCTGGAGGAGCGCTTCTACGACGACCTGCTCGCCGACCAGCGCGAGCTGGCGACGATGTCGATGCTGCTGCCCCCGCAGATGCTCAACACGATGGCCCCGACCGCGGGCACCGACCCGGCCAAGGTGACCGAGGCGTTCTACGCCGACCCGATCCGCCGCTACATGCTCCCGGTCCGCAGTGACCGTGACGCCACGTGGCCGAGCCACCCGCACTCCGAGCGCGATTCGCTGCACGAGGCGGAGATGTGGGTCGTGGAGGGCCTCACCCACCGCTACCCGACGAAGGTGCTGGCCGAGATGATCTCGACCTGCCCCCAGTACTGCGGCCACTGCACCCGCATGGACCTGGTCGGCAATTCGACGGAGACGGTCGAGAAGCACAAGCTGACGCTCAAACCGGTCGACCGCCAGGACGCGATGATCGCGTACCTGAAGAAGACCCCGGGCGTCCGCGACGTGGTCGTCTCCGGCGGCGACGTGGCCAACGTGCCGTGGCCCCAGCTGGAGTCGTTCCTGATGCGCCTGATGGACATCGAAACGGTCCGAGACATCCGCCTGGCGACGAAGGCCCTCGCGGCCCTGCCCCAGCACTGGCTCCAGCCGAAGGTGGTCGAAGGCCTCGAGCGAGTGGCGGTCACCGCCCAGCGACGCGGCGTCAACCTGGCAATCCACACGCACGTCAACCACGCCCAGTCGGTGACCCCTCTGGTGGCGGAGGCAGCCCAGACGGCGCTGAACGTCGGGGTGCGGGACGTCCGCAACCAGGGCGTGCTGATGCGCGGGGTCAACGCGACGCCGGCGGCCTTGCTGGATCTGTGCTTTGCCCTGCAAGGGGAAGCGAACATTCTGCCGTACTACTTCTACATGTGCGACATGATCCCGAACGCGGAGCACTGGCGGGTGTCTGTTTGGGAAGCCCAGGAATTGCAGCACGCGATCATGGGGTACCTGCCAGGGTATGCGACGCCGCGGATTGTTTGTGACGTGCCTTATGTGGGGAAGCGGTGGGTGCACCAGCTCGCCGACTACGACCGGGAGCTGGGGATTTCGTACTGGACCAAGAACTACCTGACCAGCGTCGACAAGGCTGACGCCGAGGATCGCGGGGAGGCTCTGCAGCGGCGGTACCCCTACTACGACCCGATCTCGACCCTGCCCGAAGCCGGCCAGGCCTGGTGGGCGAACCGGTCCAGCTGACGCCGGCGGGTCAGACTTGAAGAGGATGCCGAGGGGGTGCTGCGGGGCCGATCGGAGCCGCTCGCACCCCCACGGCCGTCTCGGACGTTTGCGCTGGTCAGGACCGGTGACGACCGGTTGCGACCGATCACCATACGGCCCAGGTACGGCCCAGAAATTCCACTGCGGACAGACATGCTTGCCGGGCGGCCACTTCGGTCCGGTCGGCAGACCACGTGCTCCTACACCTTTTTATGGCCTGAATTAACATGCATTCACGCCGCAAAACCACGCTAACGCTGCGATATCAAATGGTCGCAAATGCATGACCATTTCCCTCGATTTAACGACGTTTGAACAGAATTGCGTTACCGTGCCCAGTGTGGTCGATCGGACGCTCGGCCTATGCGGCGGCCGCGAATGCACGCTGAGCCGGGGCGCGTGTCGATTGCGTACAGGCGATGGCACTCTGGGAATGTGTCCAGCACAGACCGCTGACGCCGAGCAGGTCGTCTCGCTCGATCCGCCGGGAGCGAGCACGCAACGAGCCGGCGGCGACCCTCAAGCGACAGTGGGGCATTACGGTGGTGCATGGACGGGTCTTTCTCTCGGCGGATGTGTTGGTCGCACTTCTCATCCTGCCGCCGAAAGACCCGTCCCTCGTCTCAGGCCCTCACCCGCGTCACCAACGTCACGACCCGCAACAACTAGCCGGCGGGCTGCCGCTGAACAGCGTGCGTCGGCGCGCCACGTCCGTCATCCTCAGCGCGGTGCTGGTGGCCGGCGCCGTGGTGGCGACCATCGCTCCCGGACTGCGCACCACACCGATGCTGGCGTCGGCCACCGTACAGCTCACGCAGGATCGCTCAGCGCTGCACGAAAACGCTGTTGGCGGCGAACGTGATCGAAGGCTTCTGCGAGTTGCCTTCGATCGGGAACGGGTGGCCGGTGCAGTTGTCGCTCTGGAACATCGCGGCGGCTTTGCTGCTGGTGTTGATCGCCGACCGGACCCGGTTTCCCCAGCCGTGCTCCACCAGGTCCACGCACGCACTCGGGTTGGGCGGCAACGGCAGGACGTTCATGGAGGCACCGTTGAAGTCGGACTGGTCCCACATGCACAGTGTGTCGGTGAACGGGCAGGTGCCTGCGGCGTCCGCCGGTGACGCGGTGACGACCTGAGTGGTGACGGACGCCAGCAGGATCGCGAGTGCTGCGCCGGACTTGGTGAGTGCTCTACGGTTGCGCATCGAACCTCCTCCTCGGTTTTCACGTACTGATCGCCTGGTCCATCGAGGTCACGCCGGTGCGTGAACTCGCCGAACCCGGAAAGGCGGGTGCGGAAGGGAGAACGACGGTATTCCGTCCGGAGGACGGCACCCCAGTTCCTCAAGCGAGGATACCAGTTTGCCGGGAATGCCGGGTTCCGGTGATCGTCCGGCAACGCGTTCTGCCGGGAGGTTGCAGTGGGTCGGGGTCGACTCCTCGGCGTTGGCGTACCAGACGACCGGCATATGACGGCCCGGCTGCTTCGCCGTCACCGTTAGAGAAGCGCGTTGCCCGGCCCGTCGCTCACCGCCGTCACGACCTGGCCGGACGCGAAGGAGTAATCGTTGCTCCGTTCGGCGGCGCCGGTGAGGATGCCGGTTTCCGCTTCGATGCGGGCCGGCGCGGGGATCGGCGAAAGCCCGGTGCGGACGCCGCATGCCCCGGGCTAGCCTGGCCCAGCCGCGGAACCGATCCGCCCGATAGTCAAGGCCTGCTCGAAGTGGCTGACAGTTTCGTCGTAGCGGCCAAGCATGATCAGGGTCGTGCCCACCGCTTCGTGGCAAGGCCCTGTTGCAGCGTGCCGGAGGGAGCCAGCGCGAGAGCGGCCGTGTGGAGGGTGGGTGCCTCGTGGTGGTGCGCCGCGACATACCGGGACCGCCAGAGCGCCGCCAAGAGCCGGACGACATGCCCGGCCAGGGCTTCCGGGGCACCGGTCGCCAGGGCGAGCATGGTCCGTTCCGCGTCCAGCCAGGCCCGCGCGGCGTAGCCGTCCGCGAACGGAGTTGCGGTCCCCCCGACCGCCCTGCCGGTGGCCGTAGGTAGGCCTCATGGGGTGACACCCACTCCATGGCGGACGAGGCCCAGCACAGGTAGTGGTCGAACAACCGGGCCGACGCCGCGAGCCGGACGCTGGCGTCGTCGGTCCTGTCCGCGAGTTCGGCGGCGTAGAGCTTGACGAGGTCGTGCATTCGGAACCGGCCCGGTGGGTTCTCCTCCAGGAGATTGACCGCACACAGCACGCGCAGGGGACGGGCGTCCCTGGACAGGGCGATCGCAGCCACGCGGCCGATATCGTCGGCGGGCGCCAGTCCGAGCAGGCGGAACGCGGACGCGGACGCGGCGTCGAGGGATCGGTAGGAGGCGCCGAACACCGCGCGCAGGCTCGCCGTCAGCTCACCGGTGTCGAGGGCATCCAGCCGGCTTTCCGACAGTTCGGCGGCCAGCGTCGACAGCCGCCGGCCTGGCTGGGCTGCCACCCGCGCCGACGATGGCCAGCGCCAGGGAAATTCCCCCGCGTTGGCGAACGATCTGCTGGGCCGCGTCGGGTTCTTCGGCCAGCCGGGCCTCACCCAGCTTGTGCGCGAGCAGCTCTCGCGCCTGCGGTTCGTCGAGAGTCCGCAACGGCAGCGTGGTCCCGCCATGGGTGATGATCAGGCCACCGAGCTCGTGCCGGCTCGTGATCAGGACCGAATACGAAGATCCGCCGGGAAGCAACGGGACGACGTGTTCGGTGTCGCGCGCGTTGTCGAGCACCACGAGCAACCGGCGGCCGGCCGTGAGGGTCCGATACCGCGCCGCCTGCCCGTCCGGCTCCAGCGGAACTGACGTCAGGCGTCGATCCGGTTCACCTTCACCGACGCCAACCGTGTCCGATGGGTTCGCGAGGCGGACGGCAGGCTCAATCGAGCGGTGACACTGATGTCATGATGCAAGAACACCGTGACGAGCAGGCCGCCTTTGCGATCGTCGAGCGCGTGCGGGGCGTGCGGGGCGTGCGGGGCGTGCGGGGCAAGCCTACGACCCTTGTTCGCCGCCAGAACCTCGCCGCGGAGGCCTGAGCAATGCGCCCGGCAGAGCTCGTTCGGGCCAGCGAAGGATTCCCGTGAACTTCGTCGGTGGGCGCCCGCGAAGCGGTCACGCAGCCAGTCGCGCTGCAACCGCGCGGCGAGTTCGCACGTACTCGTCGACCTGCCGGCGGTCGTACCCCCGCACGACGATCGGGACCGGACGTCGGACTCCGGCACTGTCTCGGGTTCGGAAATCGTGTTCTCCTTGCACCGAGTGTCGGCAAGATCGAGATGACCGGCAATCCGAAATCACCCATCGGTGCCACTCGAAAGTGACGCTTGAGTCCCTGAACTACTGTTCGCCAGCCCGCCACGGCTCAGTGGGCCTGAGCGCTCTCGCCGGCGGTTCCCCACCGGTCGACAGACCGCTTCGCCCCCGCATCGACCGTCATGGCCGTGTTCAGGCCGGTCCGGGGAACGACGCGGTGCCGGCCGGGTGCGCCAGGCAGGTGATCCAGTAGTCGCCGTCGGCGTCCCGGGTCACGCCGTGGGTCTCACTGGGGAAACCGGGGAAGTGCCGGTCGAAGTCCTCGAGGGCGCGCAGGTAGCGCAAGGTCGGCTCGTCGTGGCAGCCGGCGCTCTCCCCCGGCATCAGGACAGGGATGCCGGGCGGGGTGGTGACGACCTGGGTCGCGACCGTGCGGTCGGCGAGCTCGGCTAGGCGGACGGGTTCGGTACCGCCGCGCAGCAGCCGCTGGTAGGTCTGCGCCGGAGTGAGTTCGGGGCGCGGCGGGTGGGTGAACGCCGCGTCGAGCAGCGGGATGAGGTCGCTTTTGCGGAGGTGGGCGTGCATCTGGTCGCACAGGTCCCGCAGCGTGAGGCCGCCGTAGCGGGCCGGGTGTGCTTCGACCAGCGCGGGGAGGACGTCGATCAGGCGAGCCCCGGTGTCGTAGAGGCTCTTGAAGTCGAGGAGCCCGTCGACGAGCGTGCCCCATTTGCCCTTCGTGATGCCCATCGAGAACAGGATCAAGCAGGTGTAAGCGTCGGTTTTTTCGACGACGATGCGGCGCGTTTCCAGGTAAGCGGTGAGGATCCGGGCCGGGATGCCCTGCTCGCCCGCGGTACCGCGGGCGTCGGTGCCCGGACAGGTGACGCTGACCTTGACCGGGTCGAGCAGGCAGTAGCCGGCCTCCAGGTCCGGGAAGCCGTGCCAAGCCGCACCGGGCTCGAGGCTCCAGCAAGCGGGTTCGGTGCGCAGCAGGTCCAGTGGCGCGTCCGCGAACGGGTATCGCTGCCCGGTGCGCGGATCGTCGACCTCGTCCGGCTGCCAGGTGCCGAAGAACCAGGCGGGCCGGTCTCCGGCCGCGGCGATGCGGCGGCCGATGCGGGCCACTGTCTGCCGGAACCGGATGGCTTCGGTGACGGCCTCGTCGATCAGCCACCGCCCGCCCGGGCCGTCCATCATGCCGGCGGCGACGTCGAGCCCGGCGATCATCGGGTACAGCGGCGAAGTGGTCGCGTGCATCATGAACGTCTCGTTGAACTGCCGGTGCTCAACCGGCGAACGCGGCGCGTTCTTCACGTGCAACATCGCGCTCTGGGACATCGCCGCGAGCAGCTTGTGGGTGGATTGGGTGCTGAAGACGGTGGGCCGGACGGCGCCGGGCAGCGCGTCGGCGTCCACGGCCATGCCGTACCGGCGGGCGTAGAGCGGGTGGAACCGGGCGTAGGCGAACCAAGCCTCGTCCAGGTGCAGCCGGGGCACGCTGCTCCCCAGCAGCCCGGCGACGCGGACCGCGTCGTAGCACAGACCGTCGTAGGTCGAGTTGGTGATCACCGCGTACACCGGGTCCGGCGCGGCCGCACCGGCCGCGAGCGGGCTGCCCGGCACGAGCGCGGCAACCGCTTCGCGGCTCAGCGCGGCGGGCGGGATCGGGCCCATCAGCCCGTAGCCGTTGCGGGTGGGCACGAGGTAGACCGGGCGGCCGCCGGTCAGCGTCAGCCCGTGGTAGATCGCCTTGTGGCAGTTACGGTCGACCAGCACCAGCTCGTCGGTGGCGATGCTGGCGTGCAGCGCGATGCGGTCGCCGGTGGAATCGCCGTGCAGCACGAAGTACGTCAGGTCGGCGCCGAAGATGCGCGCGGCGTTGCGCTCGGCGTCACCGATCGGCCCGGAGTGCTCGAACAGTGAACCCAGCTCCGCCACGGAAATCGACAGGTCGGTGCGGAACAACCGCTCGCCGTAATAGTCGAACAACGCCCGACCGGCCGGGGACTTCAGGAATGCCACCCCGCCCGCGTGGGCAGGGGTGTGCCAGGAATATTCGTGGGTGTCGTCGAACCGCCGGAGTTCCCGGAAGAACGGTGGCAGTATTTCGTCGCGGTAGCGCCGCGCGGCGACCCCGATCCGGCCGGCGATGAACCCCGGCGTGTCCTCCAGCAGCCAGACGTACCCGCAGATGACCTCGGCGACCCACAGCGGCAGGTCGTCGACCGAGGTGGCGGTGGGCACCAGGAAGACCGGGAGCCGGGTGAACCGCCCGACCACCGCTTTCAGCACGGCTTCGGCGGGCAGTGCCAGGTCGCCGTCGTCGTCCCGCAGGTCCCAGCTGACCAGCGCGGCGGTGAGGTCGGCCCGGCTCTGCACGAGAGCGAGGGCGTCGTCGTCGGTACCGGCGCGCAGGACGTCGTGCCCGTCCGCGGCCAGGTGCTCGCAAATCCGGTCCAGCTGGCTTTCGAGCACCGACCCCGGTGGGATGTCGTTCAGCGCGAGCAAAACGGTCGAACCGGCCACGGCAGAACCCCTTTTCGGATGGTTACCACCAGATATAGCCGCGTGCGAACGCGGCGTCGATCGGCCGAACGCTGGCGCCGAGGTACTTCTTTCGAGCACAATCCGGGCGATTGCGTCACGCGGTGACTATGGTTTCCGCGACCCGGGGGAATCGGCGCTCGAAAGACTGATATCGGTCATCGGAAGTGTTTCGCAGCCGAGCGCGGGCGGCTCACCCCTCTTCGGCGCGGGCGTCGTCGTGCGCCTCTTCGACCCGGTGGGCCAGCCGGAGCAGCCGGATATTGCTATGCAGGCTTGCCGGACGGCCAGCGCGCTACGGCATCACGGGACCTGCTCGAGGCGCTCAAGCATTGCTGGAACGTCCACCCTCGCCACGCACGCCGGCGGCTGCCGTAGCAGGGCGACAAGGTGGTCGTGGCCGTCGAGCCCTCGGCCGAGGAGGTCGCGGTGCGACTGCGGCAGCGCTGCTGGGCTATGTGCTATTGGACCGGACGACACATTCGCCCTCGACACGGTCGCGGTGTACTGCGGCTGGTCCGTCAGCTGCTGACCTATCCCCTGCCGATGTACTGGCCGCATCAGGCCACGGCGGGCCAGCCGCGCCCACGCCGGCGGCGCGTGCTCGTCGGCCGGCCCTCGTCCGTGGCAGCGGCTACGTCGATACCCGGTGACGTAGCCGTCGTCGAGCGCCTGGTCGGCCCATCAACGAGCCCGGACACGAGCAGCTGGTCGGCAGGATCCACGGAGGAAGCGGGGTCGCCTGCCCCCGCAGTTCGGTGTCGTGGGCACGGATTCGCATAGCCATCGCAGCCAGCGACACCGCAACCAGGTCCGGCGCTCAAGGGCGAGTGCATCCTGGCCCCCGGCCTCCCGCAGTGCCGCCGACCGGACGACCAGCCGGCACTGGGGAGACCTCCCACCCACCGGCGTCGGCGCGGGACTCGCGCGCGGTTGCTGACTGAGGCGCCGTTCCGCGGTCGGCGCGTGGGTTCCCTCGATCAAGTCCCACACCACGAGGCCCTGCAGGCCACGCTGGTTGGCAGCTCGCTCCCACCGCCGCCGGACATCGCGGTTGAGCGCCGGCTGGAAGCCTTCGACGACCACGTGCACCGGGTCCTCGCCCAACTGCGCCCGGACGAGCTGCAGGTCGCCCGAGCCTGGGCCCGCGACGACTCCCTGACCTGGTTCGAGGCGGCCGCGGCCTGCGGCCGGGCCGCTGCGTTCGGCACCCGCGTCCAGTCGGGGCTCGCGGCACTTCCGATCGCACTGTGGGAGCTCTCACTGGGCGTGTGGCTGATCGCCAAGGGCTTCAAGCCCGCACCTGACGACGCGGGTTGAGCGATTGTTCGGAACAGGGTGGTGGGTCAACGGGGACCGACCAGGCGCCGGGTCCGCGGCGACCAGCGCCCGGTGGGTCCGCACCCCGACTACCCGCACACACCCGCGGGAGGGTGTATCGCTGGGTGGC
>NZ_JBHVXZ010000040.1:0-26599 GCF_042881395.1 Amycolatopsis sp. NPDC058278
TGGTCAAGTTGCTGCTTGATCTAGGGCGTAACGATGAGGCGGTTGAGGTCTGGGAAGCTGCGGTCTCCGTCGACGTGCAGGGTGCCCGACAAGAATTGGTCAAGTTGCTGCTTGATCTAGGGCGTAACGATGAGGCGGTTGAGGTCTGGGAAGCTGCGGTCTCCGTCGACGTGCAGGGTGCCCGACAAGAACTCATAACCACACTGTGGCGACTAGGCAGAACAACCGAGTCCCTGGCACATTTGCGACAAGAAGTGAAGGGTAATCGCGAAGGAGCACGATATGCGCTTTATAGCGCTCTTCAAAAATTAAACCTCGTCGACGAGGTTATTGCCGTTCTTACTGACGCGGCGGTGGCTGGCGAAGCTTGGGCCATACCCGAGTTGGCAACTGAACTAAATGACGCAGGTCGTCTTGATGAACTTCTGGACGTGTACCGAACGGTTGTGACCGACAGGGATGATTTCATGCGCGCCGAAATAGTGCGACTGTCGATAGCAACCGGAAGAATGGTTGACGCAGAGAATGATTTGCGTCGAGATGTTTCTATGCGGAAGCCAGGTGCAATTCGCCGACTGGTGAAGTTTCTGGTGGACTTTGAGCGTGCCGACGAAGCTATAGTAGAATGGAGGAATGCTGCTGATGCAGGCGTAGTCGGCGCACTTCGCGAGTTGGCCTTTTTGTTAGATAAATTAGGTCGGCCTGAAGATGCAATAAAAATATGGAAGCAGCTGATGGATTCTGGTGATCAAGACGCGCGGACGACATACTTGCACCATCTAGAGGTTATGGGACGATGGGACGATTATGTTGATACGCTGCGGAACGAAATCGAAGCGGCGGATGACACGGTACGCAGGAGAATTCGTCCGCGATTGGCCTGGGCGCTCAGGAGAGCAGGAAAGTGGGATGACGTCGCTCAAGTTTGGCTCGAAGCGGTTGCGGCAGGTGAGGATGGTGCCCGTTCTGAATTGGCGGGAATTTACGAGAGTTGGGGTAAATATGACCTCGCCGAAGCGGTATGGCTCGACGCTATTGAGAACGGAAAAGTTGAATGTCGTCGGCAACTTGCCGACCTCTACGATCGGATCGGACGTCGAGATGACGCGCTAGCGACCCTTGGTGCCGCATATGAGAACAATCTCTGGGGTGCTCGTCTGGCTCTGGTTCAGTTGCTGGAGCGCTATGGCAAGGTAGACGATGCGATTCAGCTACTCCGAATAGCGGTTGGCGCCGCTGAGCATGGCGCACGATTCGAGCTCGTTGCATTGCTTAGGCGTCACGGTAGGGCCGGGGAGGCGGACCAGCTTGATGCAAGCGGGTTGCGGCCGCCGGCAATAGTCACGTAGATCAACAATCGACCTCGGCTGCGGAAAGTCAATCATCTCGACTGAGAGGATGTCTTCCCCGGCCTGCTGAAGCTCGATCCATGCAGCGCCATGGTCGCTCGGACGAATGCTTGATGATCGGCGCCCAGCGGCAGCGGCGGATGGTCGACCGGATCAGCGCAGCACGCTACGACTGATCTTCGAGAAACGCGCTCACAACCGGCCGCTCCGCCCGGTCACCCGCCAAGAACATCTTTCCCTGCGGGGACGCCGAAAGGCACGGTCGGCAACGCCATCCGGTAGCCGCCTGCCGGCCGGGTCGGCTGGGCTGACCCTGCTTTCTCCTTGTCTGTCGCGACAGCGTCCGGAGGGGCGTATGCAGTGAACTACGGGCGACCGACGCACAAAACCCCGTCCCCGCCGGGAACATGGTTCACGCGGTTCACGAAGCCCAGCTCGGATCTTTCCTGCCGGCGACAGGCCGGCTCGACGCCGCGACCGGTGGCTGTTGTCCGTGGTCCTTCCGGTGTCCGCGTTGGTCAGGCCGGCCCGTTGCCGGCCGGGCGCCGTGGCGGCGGTTGTCGGTCGGGGCTGTAGCGCACGGGCCGCGCGAGTACGACTGGGCGCGGGCCCCGATCCGGATCGGCCGGCAGCCCGGACGTGGACACTGGCTGCTCGCCCGCCGTTCACTCCCGGATCCGACCGAGATCACCTACTACGTCTGCCATGGATTCCGCCGCTCGAGCCTGCTGGACCTGGCCTGGATCGCCGGCACCCGCTGGCGGATCGAGGAATGTTTCCAGCAGGCCAAGAACGTAGCCGGACTCGACCACTACCAGGTCTGATCCTGGCCGGCCTGGTACGCCCACATCACCCTGTCGATGCTCGCCCATGCCTGGATCGCCATCTCCCGATCCCTTGCCACAAAAGAGGAACCGGCGTCGCCGAACCCGGCATAATCGGATTCACACTACCGGAGATCCGGCGCCTGCTCACCAAACTGATCCTGCGTGTCACCGACGCCGCAGACCACATCTGAGCTGGTCTCGCCTCCGGCGCCGTCGACAAGACCAAGCCCGGCTCAGCCACTACAACGTCGCAGCTACCCGGGTCTGGATCTGTTCGTCGGCTCGTGTCGGTGGGCGTTCGGCGATCGCGCGAGGTGCGGGGCTGGTATCGGTCGTGCGAGCGGCGTCGGACAGCTCGACCACGACGACCAACTCGGCGAGTGTGTAGCCGTCACGAGTGGTCTCGTGAGCCGTCACGCCCGTCACATCGGTTGTGACAGCTAGCTGTTCGCAGCTCACCATGCTGACGAGGACCGCGCTCGACCTCGGCGCCGACCGATGGTGCCGATGCCGTAACGGACCGCGTTCCAGAACCAGGTCTGTAGCCAGTTCACTCTGGTGAGCACTTCGACCGTGACGATCAGGGCGATCGGCCACACGCCGGCGCCGAGCTGGGGGCCCAGCCCCGGCGTCCATCCTGGCGGTTGTGTGCTGGCGGGCAGCCAGGTGTGGAGGACGTTGGCGGCGATCGAGGTGACCGAGCCGAAGGCGAAACCGAGCCAGCCGACCGCGGTTCCTCCAGAAGACGGTGTCCCACCTACTGGCGACTTGGCGGATGTGGTCGTCGGGTGATCCCCGGAGATCCCGCCGGGCGGCTGGGATGGCGCCAGATCGGTTCGTGAGTCGGCTGGCGACGGCGCTTTGGCGGGTGAAGCGGATTCGGTTCTGGTGGTCGGCTGGCGCTCGCCAGCGCGCTGGTGATGCCTGGTGGTGGTCGGCGCTCGCCTGGCATCACCACCTTCCTTGATCTTGTCCAGCGCCGTTCGCACCACATGCTCGGACAGACCGGTGGCCTCGACGAGTGCGGGCTTGCCTGGAGGTCGCCGTCCATCGCGCTGTGCCTGGTCAAGGTGGGCTCGGATCCGGTCGACGGCGTCCGTCTGAGGCATGGTCGTCATCAGCGCCTCCCGGGCGGGAGCAGCAGGTCGCTGTCACCCTGAAGAGTGGCCGCCTCACCAGACAGAACCGCGAGATCGGCCAGTGGGTGCGGCTCTCCTGTCAGTGCTGAAAGAGCGGCGGCCACCTCGTGGATGGTCGCTGCTGTGTAGGTCAAGGTGACGCCACCGCGATCGCTTGACGTGTCGGGGCCGGCGTGCCCGGCGTACGCGGCCGCGACTGCGTAGCCGAACGTGCGCTCGACCCAGGTCAACGTCGTGTACCGCAGCCAGTGCGACGTGACACCGAGCCCCTTCGCCCACGGCAGAGTCCGCCAGATTCGGTTCCAGAACGTCTGGTACGTGTGATAGCGGATGGGTGTGCCGTTGCGCAGGCGCAGTACCTGGGAGTGCGGGTCATGATCGGTACCGCGGGAGTCGTGGTGCTCTAGAAGCGCGTTGAGCAGGGTCGGTGATACTGGTTGACGTCGATTCTTGCCACCTTTTTCGCGCAGCAGGACGGTGCAGTCCCGAGGATTGAGGTCGCGACGCCGCAAGTTGAGCGCACCACCGACCCGGCAAGCGGTCTCGCTGTGGAACCTCAACAGGAGGCTGTCCAGCAGTGGATCAGGGCCGGAGCTGGCTGCGGCCCGGTTTATTTCGGTGAGTTCAGGCGAAGTCAGAGCGCGTCGACTGTGATTCCGTCCTTTGGTGTTCTTGATAGTGGCAGCCGGGCTTTCCGTGATGGGAATCAGCCGGTCTTCGGCAGCTCGCCGGTAGAAGCACTTGACGGCGTCGATGAAGAGCGCTCGTGCTCCTGCGCCGGTGTAGGACTCCGATTTGGCGGCAGCTCGCTCTTGGACCAGGTTGGCCAGCGCGTTGATGTCCGTGGCGCGGGGCTCGTCGATTGGCCGGTCGCCCCACTCGGCGACCAGGATGTTCCAGTAGTAGATCCAGGTCTTGCTCGACGTCTTGGGCGTTGACTTCGCGACCTCGGGTGCGTATTCGGCGAAGGTCGGCATCGTCTTGGCTTTGGCCTGGCGTGGTGTGTTGTCCGGCGACACGCCGAGCTTGGCGAGTACGAGTTCGACCGCGGCTGCGACGGTCTGCTCGTTCACGGAGGCGTCGTCGTTCACAGGTGGCCTCCGGGCTGAGCAGTTTCGTGGTGCGGCGAGATCAGGCGATCGAGTTCGGGCATGGTGTAGATGACGAGCGTGTCGCGCTCGGCGCAGGCCGCGAGCAGGAGTCGGTCGCCCTTGGCGATTCCGCAACGTGCCCGCATGGCGGCGGGGATGCGGATCTCACGCCGGGGCGTGAGGTGGTACCAGCCGTCGGCGGCGCGTCGGTAGGTCCCGGCGCCCACTCCGACGGTGGTGAGGGAGAGTGCGTCGTCAACGGTCCATCCGAGGGCGTCGATGATCGACTGCTCGGAGACCCGGCCCGAGCGGTCGACCCGGGCGATGGCGTAAGTCCAGGTAGTTGTGCTCGGCACTGCCAGCACCTGGGCGAGGTCGGGAGCCGCCGTGGGCCTTCCGCAGCGGGGTTCAGTTCGGGTGGGCCGGACATCGGGAATGAGGGCGGGGATGATGCGGTCAGACACGAGCCCACCGCCGTGATTCCGCGGGGGAGCGGTCGCGGTTCGCAGGACGGCCAGTCACCGGCCGGCTGCAGACCGGTACCGAAACGCTGTTTCGGTGGTGATATGTCGCGCAAAACGCTGACTTAGCGGTTGGTCACTTGGCGATACGCGGGAGGAGATCCCGATGTGACGTAGGCACGCGCAGGATCTTAACCGTGCCGGCGGCGCGAAGCCGCCTGCTCCGGGTGGGGGAACCGGTTCGAGTGGGGTGATCGGCTCCGCTACTCGAACACCCCGTAGCCCGCGACGGCGTGGGCCCGCACGCCGTCCATGTCGAGTTCCACGCCGATGCCGGGCGTGTCCGGAAGCGTGATGTAGCCGTCCTTGACGATCGAGCCGCTGCCGTCGGGGGCGTGGACGTAGCTGTCCCACACCGCGCGCTCCTCCAGGGCGTGCCATTCCTGGACGAAGAAGTTGGGGATCGCCGCGCACTGGTGCGACGTGGCCATCGTGCCCAGCGGCGTCGACACCAGGTGGGGTGCGAAGGGGATGTAGTGCAGCTCCGCGAGGTTGGCGATCTTCTTGGCCTCGGCGAGGCCGCCGCACTTGGGCACGTCCGGCTCGATGACGTCCACCGCGCCGCGTTCGAGGAGCTCGCGGAATCCCCATCGCAGGTAAAGGTTTTCTCCGGCGCAGATCGGGGTGCGGGTCTGGGCGCGCACCCGCACCAGCGCGTCGATGTTCTCCGCCGGCAGCGGCTCCTCGAGCCACATCAAGCCGAAGGGCTCGAGCTCCCACGAGATCCGGCACGCGCTCGGCACGTCGTAGCGGGCGTGCAGGTCGATGGCCAGGTCGACGTCCGGGCCGATCGCTTCGCGGACGGCCGCCACGCGCTCGACCATCGAGCGCAGCTCGGCGGCGTTGACCGTGTGGTTGAAGACGTCGAACTTGGCCGGGTGGTGCAGGTCGTCGATGTCGAACTTGAGGGCGGTGAAGCCTTCGGCGACCATCCGCTGGGCCCGGTCGACGCACCCGGCGATCGAGCCCGCCGGGTCGTCGCCGTCGCCGCAGTCGGCGTAGAGGCGGATGCGGTCGCGGAACTTCCCGCCGAGCAGCCGGTGGACCGGCTGCCCGGCGGCCTTGCCCGCCAGGTCCCACAGCGCGAGCTCGATCCCGGACAGGGCGATCACGAACACCCCGCCCTGGGGACCCGCGAAAACCTTGCTGCGGCGCAGTTTTTCCCAGCAGCGCTCGACGTTGCGCGGGTCCTCGCCGATCAACAGGGGGGTCAGGGAGTTGATCATCCCGACGACGGCGCCCGCGCCGGCATCGGGGTTGGCCTCGCCGAACCCGCTGAGGCCTTCGTCGGTGTCGATCCGGACCAGCGTGGCCTCACCGTGGTAGGCCACCACCGCCGTCGTGACGTTCACGATCCGCATTGCTCTCCTGCCGCAGGGTAGTGCCGAAGAACGGGACTACTGTGCCGATTGTCAACAATCCGACCACAGCCACGGTCGAATGGCTTCGCAGCAACGGTTACGTGCCGCGCGGGGGCGGCCTGCTTTTGGCCGGATTGTTGACGCGAGGTCCAACTTGTCCTATAAGCTGCTGACATGCCTAGGAGACAAGAGTCTCCGGACGCTGTCAAGGTCCGGACTCTTCCGGTGCAGGTGGCGGCCCACCTGACCCGGCGCATCGTCAGCGGCGAAATCGAGGACGGCCGGGCCCCGTCGGAACTCGAGATCTCGAGTGAGTTCGGGGTTTCCCGCGTGGTGGCGCGAGAGACGCTCAAGATCCTCGCCTCGCTCGACATCGTCGACGTGGCGCAGGGCCGCCGCGTCGTGGTGCGCCCCCGCGCGGAGTGGGATTACCTGAGCCCGTTGCTGATCGAGTGGCTGCCCACGGAAAGCGTCGACGAGCTGCTGCAGGAACTGCACCAGATGCGGGTACTGCTCGAGCCCGAGCTGGCCGCCATGGCCGCGGCCAGCATCACCGACGAGACGCTGGCCCGGCTCGGGGACGAGATCGGCCGCATGGCGACGCTCGAGACGGACCCCGAGGCCTACCTCGAGGTCGACCACGAATTCCACATGGAGATCTGCCGGGCGGCCGACAACCGCATCCTCGACCGGATCATGTACTCCGCCCGCTGGCTCGGCACGGCCAGCCGGCGCCTCACCAACGAGGCACCGGCCGGGCTGCGCCGCGCCACCGCCCAGCACACGGAGATCTACGAGGCGCTGGTGGCGCGCGATCCGGCGGCCGCCCGCGCGGCGATGCGCAAGCACTTGAGCAACAACTACTCCACGCTCCTCGCGGAGAAGGAGCAGCGAAGCAAGCGGGCCGCACGGCGGCGCTAGTCCCACGGCACGACCGAGTTCCGGAACCGATGACGAGGACGGACGAGGCATGGCAGCACCTGCGATCCCGCCGATCCGGCCGGGGCTGATCGGCCCGCCGCCGGACCCCGTCCCGGCCGGAGGCGCCCTCGGCCATCCTCACGCGGTCCCCTCCGTGGGCGTACCCGAATCCTCGTCAGGACAACGCATCAGCAGTTCGGCGTCCTTCGCCGCCTGAACGACCCGCAGTGCGGCATTCGCCTCGCTGTCCCGCCGGTTGCACCGTCGCCCCGTCGGCACGCGTCCGTTCGATCGGACGCGAAAGGAGTGGTCATGGAAGAGAAAACGGACTGGTCGAGACGCTCGTTCCTCGGGCTGAGCGCGCTGGGGGTGCTCGGTCTCACCGGATGCGGCAGCAGTCCCGCCCCCGCACCGCAGGTCGACGTCCAGGTCCCCAAGGCGCTGCTCGATCAAGCTTCCAGGCTGCGCGGCGGGTCGGTGGGGATGCTCTCGCAGAAGCTGTACTCCGAGGCCGCCAACAAGGCGCTGGACAAGTCGCTGCAGGTGTTCGCCTCGGCCACCGGCACCACCATCCGCAACGACCTGGTCTCCGGCGACGCCGGCGACATGGTCGCGAAGATGGACGCCGAGGTGAAGGCGGGCACCAACCGCGATCTGGCCTTCATGAGCGACCGGCGGTTCGTCGGCCAGCTCCACAACCTCGGCGCCCTCACCGACGTCACCGACGTGGTCACGGAGATGCGCGAGCTCTACGGTGAACCCGCGACGGAGGCCAACGACTACTGCGTGTTCGACGGCCGCTGGTTCGCGATCCCGTACCACTTCATCGCCTCCGCGATGTACCTGCGCAAGGACTGGTACCAGGAAAAGGGTCTCCCGCTCAAACCCCACTACACGTGGGAAGAGCTGCGCGACAACGCGTTGGCGGTTTCCGACCCGGCGAAGCGGCGCTTCGGCTGGGGGCTCACGGTGAACCGCTCCGGCGACGCCAACGGCTTCATCGCGAACGTCATCAACACCTACGGCGGGGCGATCGCCGACAACACCGGCACGAAGGTGGTGTTCAACTCGCCGGAGACCGTCGCCGCCGTCACGTTCATCGGCGACATCTACACGAACCCGAAGTACCGGCCGATGCTGCCGCCCGGGATCGGCAGCTGGACCGACTCGAGCAACAACGAGAACTGGCTGGCGCAGATCCTGGGGCTCACGCTCAACCAGTACAGCGTCTACGCCGACTCGAAGACCAAGAAGAACCCGGTCTACGCCAACACGCACCCGTTCAACGGCGCCACCGGGCCGGCGCTCGACCGGCCGCTGGCGTACGGCGAGTCCAACTCGTTCGTCGTGTTCAAGGGGGCGAAGAACCCCGACCTCGCCAAGCTGGTGGCGAAGTTCATGGTCGGCGGGAGCGCGCTGCTGGGGGTCGCGAAGGAAGCACCGTGCCTGGTCAACCCGTCGTGGAGCAAGGTGTGGGACTCCGACCCGTACTACACGAGCGGTGACCCGGCCTTCGCCGCCCTGCGGGAGCAGACCCGCGCGCAGCTCCCGGTGACCACCAAGACCGGCTACGCGTTCCCCCAGACCCCGAGCCCCGGCGAGCAGGCCGCCACCGCCGCCTACCTGCTGACCGACATGATGCAGTCGGTCATCCAGGGCACCCGGCCGGCCGACGCCGTCGCCGCGACCCACGCCCGGATCGTGCAGATCTTCGAGCAGCAGGGCTACCGGCAGTGACGGTCCTGCGTCCCAAGAGGACACCCCCGGCGCCGGCCCGCCCGGCGCCGGGCGGGTCGTCCTCGCTCACGCCGGCGCAGCGGCGGCTCGGCCGCGACTGGCGCCTCGCCGCGGTGTTCATCGGGCCGACGCTGGTGCTGGTCGCCGGCCTGATCCTGGTCCCGATCATCGGCTCGATCTTCACCAGTGCCACCGAGCGCCACGGGGCGGAGACGGTCTTCGTCGGGCTGGACAACTACACCGCCCTCGCCGGCGACGCCCTGTTCCACAAGGGTGTGCTCAACTCGTTCGTCTTCACCGCGTATGCCGAGATCTTCAAGGTGGTCTTCGGGCTCATCGCGGCGTTGATGCTGCACCACATGCGCCGCGGCCGGGCGATCGTCGCCGGGGTGATCCTGCTGCCGTGGGTGATCCCGACGGTCGTCACGGCCTTCACCTGGCGGTCGTTGCTCGACCCGATCTTCGGCAGCGTCAACGTCCTGCTCACCGAGTCCGGGATCGGGCCCGGTCTCGCCGCGATCGGGCTCGTCGACAAGTGGCCCGCGGAGTGGCTGTCCGATCCCGCGCTCGCGATGCCGGCGGTCATCCTGGTCAACGTCTGGAAGGGCATCCCGTTCTTCACGGTGACGTTCCTGGCCGGGCTCAAGGCCATCGACAGCGGTCTCCACGAGGCGGCGATGGTGGACGGCGCCTCGCCGTGGCAACGCTTCGTACACATCACGCTGCCGGGGCTGCGTCCGGTCATGATCGTGACGGTGCTGCTGTCGTCGATCTGGACGTTCAACAACTTCGACCTGATCTGGCTGATGACCCAGGGCGGACCCGGGGACGCCACCGCCCCGTACGTGATGGTGGCCTACTCGAAGGCCATCCAGCAGCTGCAGCTGGGCGCGGGCGCCGCGGTCACGCTGGTGATGCTGCCGATCATCGCCGTCCTCGTGGTGATCCTCGTGCGGATGATGCGGCGCAGCGACCAGCCGGGCGCCGCGGACCTGGGGCGACGGCGGCTGAGTCCCGCGCAGCGCACGGCGTTGCCGTGGGTGATCGTCGCGGCCGCGGTGCTCGTGCTGGCCTGGGCGTCGCCGCACATCGTCTGGAAGGCCGCGCTCGTGCTGGGCGTGTTCGTGGTGCTCGCGGCCGCTGTCGGCCGGCTCGTCTCGGTGCTGGCGACGCGGGGCAGCAAGCTGGCCGCACGCCTGGTCGGCGGCACCGGCACGGGGGTCGCGCTCGTGGGGCTGCTGGGCTTCGTGCTCGCCCCGCTCTACTGGATGACGATCACGGCCTTCAAGTCCGACGACCAGATCGTCGCGCGCACCGACGACCTCTGGCCGACGCCGTGGAGCACCGAACAGTTCACCAACCTGTTCACCGGCCGGGCGTTCGGTACCTGGTACGTCAACACGATCCTGGTTTCGGTGGCGTCCACCGTGATCGCCCTGGTCTGCGCGGCGCTGGCCGGCTACGCGCTGGCACGGCTGAAGTTCCGGGGATCGGAGAGCTTCACGGTGACGATCCTGCTCACCTACGTGATGCCGGGCGCGCTGCTGTTCATCCCGCTGTACCAGCTGATGAGCGGGATCGGGCTCAACGACTCGCTGTGGTCGCTCGTGCTCGCCTACCCCACGTTCACCCTGCCGTTCGCGACCTGGCTGCTCGTCGGCTACTTCAAGTCGATCCCGGCCGACCTCGAGGAGGCCGCGCTGGTCGACGGCTGCACGCGGTTCGGGGCGTTCCTCCGGATCGTGCTGCCGCTGGCCAAACCGGGCCTGCTCGCGGTCGCGCTGTTCACGCTCACCAACGCGTGGAACGAGTTCCTGTTCGCCTTCGTGTTCATCACCAAGGACAACTACAAGACGCTGCCCGTCGGCATGCAGTCGATGATCTTCGGTGACGTCGTGCCGCAGGGACAGCTGGCCGCGGCGTCGCTGCTGGTCAGCATCCCGGTCGTGCTCATGTACGGGTTCGGGCAGCGCTTCCTGACCGAGGGCCTCACCGCGGGGGCGGTGAAGGGATGAGCGCGACCGTCAGTCCCGGCCCCGCTCGGCGCGCCACCGCTCGTACTCGGGCCGGGCCTCGTCCGACAGCGGGTAGTACCGCCGCAGGTCGCCGCCCTCGGCCAGCCGCGTCCGGGAGAACTCCTCCCATTCCGCGTGTTCCCGCGCGACAGCCACCAGGGCGGGGGCGAGCTTGACCGGCACCACGACCGCGCCGTCGTCGTCGGCGACGACGATGTCGCCCGGCTCGACGAGCGTGCCGCCGCACGCCACGGGCACGTTGACGGCGGCCGGGACGATGTCGGTCTGGGCGTGGAAGTTCGGCGTGGCGCCCCGGATCCACAGCCCGAGGCCGAGCCGCTTGGCCTCGCCGATGTCGCGCAGGCACCCGTCGACCACCACGCCGGCGCCGCCGCGGCCCTTGAAGTAGGTCAGCATCATCTCGCCGAACACGCCGCTGTTCATGTCGCCGCGCGCGTCGACGACGATCATGTCACCGGGCCGGGCGTGGTACATGACGTGCCGGTGCAGCTGCTTTTCCGGTTCTTCGTATTCGTCGACGGGATAGCGGTCCTCCCGCTTCGGCAGGAACTGCAGCGTCAGCGCCGGGCCGGCCACGCGCACGCCGGGGGTCACCGAAACGGGGCCGCGGATGAAGGCGCTGCGGATGCCCAGGCGGCTCAGCTCACCGCTGGCCGTCGCGCTGCCGATGGCCGCGAGGGCCGCACTGAGCTCGGCGGGCGGGCGAACGATGTCGGGCGTCTCGACCACGTCGGTAGCTCCCTTGGTCCACGCTGGCGGAAACGGTCGGAGAGTTCCGTTCCGAGCGTAGTCCGGCGAACCCCCTCGACGCTTGTCCGACGTCCGGTGCGCACCGCGCGTCAGTCCGTGAACCCGTTCTCCGGCAACGGCAACGCGAGCCGGAAGCAAGCACCTTCCCCGAGCGTGGTCTCGAGTTCGACGTCGCCGCCGTGGGCGCGGGCCAGTGACCGGGCGATGGCGAGGCCCAGCCCGGCGTCGGCGCCGGGGGTGCGCGTCCGGGAGCGGTCGGCCCGGTAGAAGCGGTTGAAGACGCGGCTCGCCTGCTCGGCCGTCATCCCCGGACCCTCGTCGGCCACCTCGAGCACCGCGCGGCCGTCCGCCGTCCCGACCCCGATCCGCACGCGCGTGCCCGGTGGCGTGTGGGCGGCGGCGTTGCCCACGAGGTTGGTGACGACCTGCCGCAGCCGGGCTTCGTCGGCGTCGACCGGTGCCGGGCCGGGTGGGCCGGCGCCGCCGGGGCCGGTGAGGGAAACGGCGCGGGCCGGGTCGAGGGCCCGCAGGTCGTGCCGGGCGTCGCCGGCGAGGGTGCGCAGGTCCATCGGAGCCCGGTCGAGCTGCTCTTCGGGTGCCTCGTCGAGCTGGGCGAGCAGCAGCAGATCCTCGGTCAGCGCGGTGAGCCGGGTGGCTTCGCGGTCGATGCGGCGCATCGTTTCGTCCACATCGGACGGTCCGGTCAGTGCACCCATCCGGTAGAGCTCGGTGGAACCCTTGATGCCGAACAGCGGGGTGCGCAGCTCGTGGCTGACGTCCGAGACGAACGTGCGCATCCGCGCCTCGGACGCGGCCCGGTCGGCGAAGGCCCGTTCGAGCTGGCCGAGCATGGCGTTGAGCGACGCCGCGAGGTGCCCGATCTCCGTGCCGGGCGCCGCGAGGTCCGGGACGCGCCGGGTGAGGTCACCGCCGGCGATCGCCGCGGCCGTGTGCTCGATCCGGCGCAGCGGCCGCAGGCCCCGGCGGAGGGCGAGCCAGCCGGCCGCGGTCAGCACGACGAGCAGTGCGGCGCCGGTGACCAGGCTGCTCGTCCGCAGCTGGGCGATCGTGGCGTCGGCTTCGGCGAGCGGCGCGGCCGAAACGACCGTCCCGCCCCAGCGGACGGCCGGCCGGGCGATGGCCCGCCAGCGCTGCGACCCGTCGGCGGCGTCCAGGTCGACGGCCGTCCCGTCGGCCGGGACCGTCCGCATCGCGTCGATCGGCGGCAGCGCCGCCCCGTCCACCCGGGAGGAGTGGAGGCCGCCCGCCACCGCGCCGGCCGCGTCGAGGTACACGACGTACGGGGCACCGAACAGCCCGAGCGCGGGATCGACGAGATCGGGCCGCACGACCGGGTTCGCGGCCGGGGGCGGCCCCGCCGCCCGGGAGATGAGCTCGGTCATCGAGCGCAGCTGGCCGTCGAGGCGGTCGAGCTGGAAACGCTCCAGCTGATCGGAAACCAGCGCGCCGATCAGGGTCAGGCCGGCGAGCAGCAGGCCCGCGGTGAGCAGGAGCAGCCGGGCCCGCAGGGAAAGCCGCTTCACCGGCGGGGCTCCCGCAGCACGTAGCCCACGCCGTGCACGGTGTGGATGAGCTTCGGCTCCGCGGTGTCGACCTTGCGCCGGAGGTAGGAGATGTAGGTGTCGACGATGCCGGCGTCGCCGCCGAAGTCGTCGCGCCACACCCGGTCGAGGATCTGCCCCTTCGAGACCACCCGGCCGGCGTTCTCCATCAGATAACGCAGCAACCGGAACTCCGTGGCGGACAAGCGGATCGCCTGCCCCGCGCGCGTCACCTGGTGGCCCTCGGCGTCGAGCGCGAGCGTGCCCACCGTGAGCGCGCCCACCGGGTGGCCCGCGGTCCGGCGGAGGATCGCGCGGATCCGCGCGATCAGCTCCGCCAGGTCGAAGGGCTTCGTCACGTAGTCGTCGGCGCCGAGGGACAGGCCGGTGACCTTGTCGGACTGGCGGTCCCGCGCAGTCAGGAACAGGACGGGCACCGGCGCGCCGTGGCCGGGGTGCCGTTCGCGCAGCCGCCGGACCACTTCGAAGCCGTCCATGTCCGGCAGCATGACGTCCAGCAGCACCAGGTCGGGCGGCTCCGCGGTGGCCGCGGCGACGGCTTCCCGCGCGGTGGCCGCCGACGTCACCCGGAAGCCGGCGAAGCGCAGCGCGGCGGAGAGCAGCTCGCGGACGGTGGGCTCGTCGTCCACCACCAGCAGCCGGGACGTCATCGCTTCCATACCCGCGAGGATACGGAGAGCCCGTCGGCGAGCAGGGAGCCCGCGAAGCCGGCCACCGCGCCGCCCGCGAGCCCGGCCACCACCGCGAGCAGCGGATTCGCCGCCGACCGCGCGGCGAAGACGGGCAGCGACAGGCCGAACGCGCCGACGGTGACGTCGACGGAAATCCGCGACAGCAGCGCCACGACGGCGAGCACGGCACCGGTCGCCGGAGCGAACCACCCGGTGAAGGCCGCGGCCCGGCGCAGCGGTCCGCCGGGCCGGCGGTGCCCGGCCGCGAAGGCGACGCCCCAGCCCAGCAGCACCACGGCCGACAGCCCGAGCAGCGGGCCACCCGGCGAGACGGGCGCGGCGTGCAGCGCGCACGACAACGCGCCCGAGGAGCTGATCGTCCACGGCACGCCGAGCCCCAGGAGCACGGCTCCGCACACCAGCTGGGGGAGAGCGAGCAGGACACCCCCGGCCGCCGCGGTGCCGCCGAAGATCCACGCCGCGGCCAAGCCCAGCACGGCGAGGCCGGCCACCGGCCACCGCGCGGCACGCAAAGCCGTCGCCACCGAAGGGAACCGGGTGACGAGCCAGCAGGCTCCGACGACCACCAGCGACCCCACCACGGCACCCGCCACCACCGGCCCGACCGCAACGGAGAAGCCGGCGTCGAACCGGCCGGAAAGGGGCAGGCGCGCGGGACCGGCGGCTCGCCCGCAGCCTCCGGCACCACCCGCCGCGACGCCGTCCGGCATCGTCAGGGTTCCCCGGGCCAGCAGCGCGATCACGGCGAGTCCCGCCGACAGGGCCACCGCCGCCACGGCACCGCGGACGAGCAACCCGGCTTCGCGGCGCCGCAGCAGCAACGCCCCCAGCACCACCGCGCCCGCCAGCGAAATCCCCAGCGGCATCACCTCGAGGCCGCCCCGCACGGTGAGCGGGAGCCCACCGGCCGGGGTCGCGCCGGCCTCGGCCGAGCCGCCCGCCGCCAGCGCGACGGCCGCCGCCGTCAGCGGGCCGAACCCTCCGAAGCGGCCGGCGCCCAGCAGAGCCAGCCCGGCCACGGCGACACCCGCCATGGCGAGCAACGCGGCCGCCGCCGCCAGCAGGCCCCGCCCCACCTCCCGCATCACACGTCCCGGCGCCGGAAGACCACGAACGCCACGGCCAGCACGGCGGCGACCCCGGCGCACATCCCGGCCAGGTTCAGCCACGGGTGCGGGAAATCGGGATCGGGGGCCGTCTTGAAGACCGCGGCCGCGCCGAGCGTCGGCCAGTAGAAGAGCAGGCCGTGCAGCCAGGCCGGAAAGAGCCCCGCGAAGCCGGGGACCAGGAAGACGATCCCGACCAGGGTGGCGAGCGCGCCCGCCGTCGCCCGCATGATCGTGCCCAGCCCGACCGCGAGCAGCGCGATCGCCGCGAGGTAGAGCCCGCCGCCGGCCACGGCGGAGAGCACGCCGGGATCGCCGATCCGCGCGTGCGGTACGCCATGGGCGGCGAGGACGGCCTGGCCGAGGAAGAAAGCGGTGAACATCAGCACCTGGCCCGCCACCACGGCGACCGCGACCGCCACGACCACCTTGGCCGCCAGCAGCCGGTGCCGCCGGGGCGTGGCGGTCAGGGACGTCCGGATCAGGCCGGTCGCGTGCTCGGAGGTGACGACGAGGATGCCGAGCACCCCGACGATCAGCTGCGCGACGATGTACGACGTCAGGCTGCGGCCGGTCGGGTCCCAGGGGTCGTCGCCGGGGTACTGCCGCGCGGCGGCGTTCATGGCGAGGGCGGTGATGCCGAGCCCGACCGCGAACAGGCACGCGAGGGTGTACCAGGTGGAACGCAGGCTGCGTACTTTGATCCACTCGGCGCGGACGGAGTGGGCGAAGGACACGCTCATGCGGCGGCCCCCTGGTAGTCGGTGCGGTCCTTGGTCAGTTCCATGAAGGCGTCTTCCAGCGAAACACGCTGCGGCGTGAGCTCGGCGAGCGCGACGCCGTGGTAGGCCGCGACCTTCCCGATTTCCGCGCTCGTCATGCCGGACACGACGAGCGACGCCTCGGTCCCTTCCCGCACGGCGGCCCCGGCGGTGGCCAGCAGCCGCGCGAAGCCCGGCTCGGGCGTGCGGACGAGCACGGTGCCCTCGCCACGCACGAGCTCGCTCACGGTGGTGTCGGCGACGAGCCGTCCCCGGCCGATGACGACCAGATGATCGGCGGTCTGCGCCATCTCGCTCATCAGGTGGCTGGACACCAGCACCGCCCGGCCCTCGCGGGCGAGCGAGCGCATGAAGTCCCGGATCCAGCGGATCCCTTCGGGGTCGAGGCCGTTCACCGGCTCGTCGAAGATCAGCACCCGCGGGTCGCCGAGCAACGCCGCGGCGAGGCCGAGCCGCTGCCGCATGCCGAGCGAGAACCCGCCCGCCCGCTTGCCGGCCACGCCGTCCAGCCCGGTCCGGCCGAGCACCTCGCCGACCCGGCGGCGGGGGAGGCCGTTGCTCACCGCGAGGGCCAGCAGGTGGTCGTGGGCCGTGCGGCCACCGTGGACGGCACCGGCGTCGAGCAGCGCGCCCACCTCGGTGAGCGGCACGGGGAGATCCCGGTAGCGGCGCCCGCCGATGGTGACCGAGCCCCGCGTCGGCGCGGCCAGGTCCACGATCATCTTCATGGTCGTGGACTTGCCGGCGCCGTTGGGCCCGAGGAACCCGGTCACCTGCCCGGGCTGGACGGTGAACGACAGGTCGTCCACCACGGTGTCGGGCCCGTACCGCTTGGTCAGGCCCCGGATTTCGATCGTCATGCCGCGAGCGTGCCGCCCCCGCCCGGCCGGATCCTGGGAGGTGCTGGGAGAACTCTGAGAATCCGGCCGTCAGGGGCGGTGCCGGCCGGGGACCACCCCGGAAATCGCAACCGGATCGCCGGGCCGGTCGCGGATCCCGGCCAGGACGAGCAGCACCACCACGGCCGTGCCGATGAGCATCGGCACCGATCCGGCCCGCGTCGTAGCCGTTGACCGCCCAGCCGTCGTCGAGGTGCGCCGCGTCGAAGCCGGCGCCGGGATGGAGGCCCCGCGTCGGTCGCGCGCGGTTCCGGATCGCCGGCGCCGCGGTGTGGTCGCGTTCCCGGGCCGCCACCGCGCGCGCCGGGTTCGCCTTCCGGGACTCGTGCGGGTCAGCCCAGCTCGGCGTGCAGCGCCGGCTTGACGGATTCTTCGGCGAACTCGCGGAAGGTGGTGGGCGTGGTGTTCGCGGCGGTGCGCGGCGTGGTGTTGTTGATGCCGCGTTCGCCGGCGAGGTCCATGTCCATCATGGACCGGGCCATCGCCTCGGAGAACCCGCGGCCGACGAGGAACTGTTCCACGGCGGCGCGGTCCCCTCGCCGGAACCGGACGGGCCTGCCGAGGACCTCGGTCAGGACTTCGGCGATTTCCTGGTGCGAAAGGTCTTCGCCGCCGAGCACCTCGACCGAGTCCTGCCCGGTCCAGGTGCGGTCGAGGAGGTACCCGGCGGCGAGCGCCGCGATGTCCTTCGTCGCGATCCAGGGCATCCTCAATCCGGCGGGCACGGTGCCCGAGACGACCCCCTCCTTGATCGCGGCCACCTGCCGGAGGACGTTGTCCATGAAGGCGGGCAGAGCCAGGGCGCGCACGTGCGCGCCGGTGCTGCGGAAGAGGTCCTCCATCGCGTGGGACGCGGACACGTGGCCGGCGTAGATCTGCGATCCGCGCCCGAGCGCCGAGATGATCACGACGCGCGGCACCGCGTGGCGTACGACGGCGTCGGCGCCCGGGATCGAGGCGGTCACATAAGCCTCGTAGGGACTGCTCGCGGTCGCGGCCGCCGGCATGAGCCAGAACAGGGCGTCGGCGCCGTCGAGGGCGCGGTCGAGGACGTCGGGATCGCGGTGCGAACCGGCGACGACCTCGGCTCGCGTCCGGACGTCGGCGGGCAGCCGGTCCGGGTCCCGGACGATGACCCGGACCGGCTCGTCCTGCCGCAGCAGCGTGGCGACGAGCTTGCTGCCGATCTGCCCGGTCGGGGCGGTGATCACGATCATGGAGAATGGCTCCGATTCGGCGGGAAGCAGAAGTAAACTCTACTGTACCGTATACTTTGAGGTGGACGCCATGGCCCGACGCGGGGAAGCGCTACGCGAGCACATCCTCGACACGGCGAAGCTGGCGTTCCTGGAGGACGGCTTCGAGCGGACCTCCATGGACGCGATCGCGGCGCGCGCGGAAACGTCGAAGCGTTCCCTGTACGCGCACTTCCCGACCAAGGACGCGCTGTTCCTCGCGGTCGTCGAGCGCGTCCGCGCCCTGTTCGGCGCCCGGATGGGCACGCCCGCCGAGTACTCCGGGGCGGCGGAGGAGGCGGTCGTGCGGTACTGCGGGCGGTTCCTCCAGCTGGTGCGGTGGTCCTCGGTCGCCCGGATGCTCCGCCTCGGGATCGCGGAGGCCGATCGCCTGCCGGAGCTGGCGGCGGGCCTCTACGACGTCCTCTTCGGGACCACGGCCGGTGATCTGGCGGCGCACCTGGTGGCGGCACTGGGGCTCGCGCCCGGCGAGGCCGAAGCGGTGGCGGACGAACTGATCGGCCTCGTCGTCCACCCGGCGCTGCCGCGCCTGCTGTTCGGGATCGACTCGCCGGTGGACGAGCCGCCGGCGGAGGCCGACTTGGCCGCGGACGTCGACCTCGACCGGATCGACCGACTCTTCCGCGTCGTGCTCGGGTCGCGTCGGTGAGCTAGCGGCCCGCCGCCGTAACACCATGCCTCTGAACTGCTGAAACCTACTATTCTGCGGTGGTATACACGGTGGGTATACTCCTGCGGTATAGTGATCCTCGACCCCGGATCCGGGGTCGAGGAGGGATCAGGGGGATGTCGATTTCGCACACCTTGCTCGCTTTGCTCGAATCCGGCCCGCGGCATGGCTACGACCTGAAACGGGCGTACGACGAGCAGTTCGGGCAGGACCGCCCGCTGGCTTACGGCCAGGTCTATTCGACGCTGTCACGGCTGCTGCGCAACGGCATGGTCGAAGTGGCCGGCGTCGAGAGCGGGGACGGGCCGGACCGTAAGCGCTACACGATCACCGACGCGGGGGTCACCGACGTCGAGACGTGGCTGCGCACACCGGAAAACCCGCAGCCGTACCTGCAGAACACGCTCTACACCAAGGTGGTGCTCGCGCTGCTGTCCGGGCGCAGCGCCACCGACGTGCTCGACGTCCAGCGCGGCGAGCACCTGAACGTGATGCGCGCGCTCACCAAACGCAAGCACGCGGGCGACCTCGCCGATCAGCTGATCTGCGATCACGCGCTCTTCCACCTCGAGGCGGACCTGCGGTGGCTGGAGCTCACCGCCGCGCGCCTCGGTGAACTCGAACAGGCGGTGCGCTGATGGCCGGGCCGGGAACGCCGTTGCTCGTCGGCAAGGGACTGCACAAGTCGTTCGGCCCGACACGGGCGCTCGACGGGGCGGCGCTGTCCGTCTCGGCGGGGGAGGTGCTCGCGATCATGGGCGCGTCCGGGTCGGGCAAATCGACGCTGCTGCACTGTCTCGCCGGCATCATCCGGCCGGACGCGGGCACCATCGACTACCGCGGCGCCGACCTCGCCGGGATGGCCGACAAGGGCCGGAGTGCGTTGCGGCGCACCGACTTCGGCTTCGTGTTCCAGTTCGGCCAGCTCGTGCCCGAGCTGTCCTGCCTCGAGAACGTCGCGCTTCCGCTGCGGCTGACCGGAAGCCGGCGGAAGCAGGCCGAGGCCAAGGCGACCGAATGGCTCGCCCGGCTGGAGGTCGACGGGCTGGCCAAGCGCCGCCCCGGCGACGTCTCCGGCGGGCAGGCGCAGCGGGTCGCGGTGGCGCGGGCGCTGGTGACCGGGCCGAAGGTGGTCTTCGCCGACGAGCCGACCGGCGCGCTCGACTCGCTCAACGGCGAAAAGGTCATGCGGATGCTCACCGAGGCGGCGCGGGAAACGGACGCCGCGGTGGTGCTGGTGACCCACGAGCCGCGGGTGGCCGCCTATTCGGACCGGGAGATCATGGTGCTCGACGGGCGCACCGTCGATCGGGAGCTGGTCGCATGATCCGCGATCTGGCGCTGGGCCTCCGGCTGGCCGTCGGGGGCGGCCGGATGTCCGGCGCGGCGCTGCTGCGCCTGGCGATGACCGCGTTCGGGATCGCGCTCGCGGTCGCCGTGCTGCTGCCCGCGGCGGCGGTCCACCACCTGGTCGGCGCGCAGGCGGAGCGCAAGGCGGCGATCACGCAGGTCACCGAGCCGCGTGCGGGCGTCGCCCCGCTGCTGGCTTACAACTGGTACGCGTCGGTGGGTGACGAGTTCGTGAAGGTCACCGCGGTCGCGGCGACCGGGCCGAGCTCGCCGGTGCCGCCGGGGCTCAGCCGGCTGCCCGCGCCGGGGGAGCTCGCCGTGTCGCCGGAGCTCGCCGCGAAGCTGGCCGGACCGGAGGGCGGCTCGCTGAAAGCGCAGCTGCCCGGGCACGTCGTCGATCGGATCTCGCGGGAGGGCGTCTCCGGCGCGGGCGATCTGGCCGCGTTCTACGGGGTGCCGGCCGCGCAGATCGAGGCCGAGGGCGCCGACGGCAGAAAGGTCTACGCGTTCGGCCGGCCCTACACCGGGCTCGGGCTGTCGGCGGTCGTGCTGGGCGTCATCCTGCCGATCGCGGCGGTGCTGCTGCTGCCGTTGCTGATCTTCGTCACCACCGCGTCGCGGATGGGTGCGGCGCAACGGGAACGCCGGCTCGCCGCGCTGCGGCTGCTCGGCCTGGACTCCCCGCAGGTCAAACGGATCGCGGCGGCCGAATCGCTGGTCGGGGCCGGGATCGGGCTCGCGGCCGGGATCGGGTTCTTCGCCCTGCTGCGCACGTTCGTCGCCGACATCCTGCCGTTCGGCCTGCGGATCTTCCCGGAGGACCTGGTCCCGTCCTGGCCGTTCGTCGTGGTGATCGTGCTGCTGGTACCCGGGCTCGCGGTCGGTTCGGCGCTGTTCGGGCTCCGCCGCACGATCGTGGAACCGCTCGGCGTGGTCCGCCAGGGCAAGCCGGTGCGCCGGCGGATGTGGTGGCGCTGGGCGCTCACCACGATCGGCGTGGTGTTCCTCGCCGCCACCCTGGCCTTCGACCGCGGGGACGGCGACACACCCGCCGCGCTGGCGCTCGCGGTGGGCAGCGTGTTCCTGCTCGTGGGCGTCGCGGCCCTGCTGCCGTGGCTGGTCGAGCGGCTCGTGGAGCGGCTGCACGGCGGTTCGCCGTCGTGGCAGCTCGCGATCCGGCGGCTGCAGCTGGACAGCGGCACCGCCAGCAGGGTGGTGTCCGGCCTGGTCGTCGTGCTGGCCGGCACGATCCTGATCCAGGGCGTGATCACCTCGCTCGGCAGCGGTTCCGACCAGCAGGTCACTCCGGACGGCGTGGCCGCCGCCCCGGTGCAGGTGCAGACCACCGCCGAGCACGAGGGCGAGGTCCGCGAGCTGGTGTCGGCCGTGCCCGGGGTGACCGGCACCCACCCGGTCCGGAACCTGTCGTTCCGGACCGGGAAGGGCGAGGAGAGCTACGGCGTGGTCGGCGACTGCGTGGCGCTCAAGGTGCTGGCGAACATCGGCGCCTGCTCCGACGGCGACGTGTTCTACCTGGCGACGGCATCGGCCCGCACGGCACCGGCCGGCCGGGTGCAGTTGCAGGGCCATTCCCGCGCCGGCGCAGTGAACGGTCCGGAGTGGACGGTCCCGGGCACCGCCCGGGTCGTGCGGTCGGACGACACGGCGAGAGGCGGCCAGAACCTGCTGGTCACGCCCGGCGCGCTCGGCGGGCTCGCCCTCCCGGCGTCCTCGGTCGCGGTCTACGTGTCGGGCACCGGCGACCCGCAGGCGCTGACCGACGACGTCGCGAGGGCGGTCCAGCCGCTCGCGTGGAACGCCACGACCACCAAGAGCGACTACCTCGGCGATTTCCGCGCCCGCGACCAGCGGATGGTGGAAAGCTTCCGCGCGGTGCTGATCACCGCGTCGCTGTTCGTGCTGGCGGTGGCCGCGATGAGCCTGCTGATGCTGTCGATCGAGCAGATCAGCGAACGGCGGCGGCCGCTGGCGGCGCTGTCCGCGGCCGGCGTGCCGATCGGGGTGCTGGCCCGCGGGGCGCTGTGGCAGACCGCGATCCCGGTGGTGGTCGGCGTGGTGCTGGCGGTCGCGGCGGGGCTCGGGCTGACGGCCCCGATCCTGCGGCTGGCGGACCGCCCGATGATCGTCGACGTCCCGGTGCTGCTCGCGCTGGCGGGGACCACGGTGGTGGCGGTCCTGCTCGTGACCGCGTTGACGATGCCCTTGCTGCGGCAAGTGACCCGATTGGACACCCTGCGCTCGGAATGAGCCGGTCGGCCGGGGCCCGCCGGCCGGCATCTCGGCTCGCCTGCCGGGTGTGTTCGGGGCCGCCGCTCGCCCGCCGGGGCGCGTCCGGCCGCCGCTTGCGCGCCCTTGCGGTGATCGCGGATCGGGTTGCGCGCGTGGTTTTGCGCGAGCAGGGCCCGGTTGCACACCAGCCGGCGGGGAATCTCCGCGGGCGGCGGCGCGGCCCGTACCGCGCCGCCACCCGGTCACCGTTCGCAGGGCCCGAAGTACCGGCACTCGATCAGCGCCCGGGGGTCGAGCGACCGTGCGCGCGGCTCGAGGGTGTCGAGCAGGGTGGCGATCTCGTCCAGGTCCACGGCACCCGCCGCGGTCAACGGGAAGAACCGCTCCTGGGTGTCGTGCTCGGGGCAGCCGCTGCCGCGGAGGTTGCCCGCCGGGACGAGGGCGAAGACCTCGTCGCCCTCGTTGCCGAACGTGAAGTAGCTCTGCAGCCGCACCGGGGTCGTGTCGGCGACCTCGTTGATGTGGCAGCCGCCGTAGGTCTCGGGGTAGTGCCACCCCGCGTGCACGTCGTCGGCGAACCACACCCGCGCGGGATCGCTGTCGCCGTCGAGGAGCCAGCCGCGTGCGGTGAGGAACTCGTGCACCCCGAGCTGGCGGGCGACCATGAGGTCGGACGTGGTCATCGCGGTCCCTTCGGACGAAGACGGGTACTCACGCTCAGTGTCGCGCTTGGCCGGTTTCCACGACCGGGTGACCCGCGTCCGGGAAGCGAGACGCCGAGCCGGCTACACGATGCCCGCCGAGATCAGCTGCTGCCAGATCTCGCCCTGGTCGACGACCTCGACGCCGTGCTTCTCGGCCTTCGTCAGCTTGCTCGCCCCGACGTCGGCGCCGGTGATGAGCAGGTCCGTGCTCGCCGAAACCGAGGTCGCCGTGGTCGCGCCCGCCCTCTCGCAGAGCCGCTGGAACGTCGGCCGGGGCACCTTCTCGCCCGACCGGGGGTCGCTGATCGCGCCGGTGACCACCACCGTCTTGCCCGCCAGCGGCGCGCCCGCCGCGACGACCGGCGGGAGGTCCTCCTCGCGCACGTCCAGCGAAACGCCCGCCTCCCGCAAGTGCTCGAGCTCGGGACGCAGCCGGGTGAGGTGCTCGATCAGCGACGCGGCGACCTTCGGCCCGATGTCCTCCACCGCCACGAGCCCGTCGACACCCGCTTCCGCGACGTCCTCCAAGGAGCCGAACCCGGCCCGGCAGAGGCGGGCGGCCGTGCCTTCGGACGCCATCGGGATCGCCAGCCCGATCAGCGCCCGGCGCAGGCCGACCGCCCGGCTCGCGTCGATCGACTCGATCATCCGCGTGGCCGAAACTTCGCCGATGCGGTCGAACTCGAGCAGCTTTTCCTTCGTCAGCCCGTAGAAGTCCGACGGGTGCTCCAGGATCCCCGCCTCGGCCAGCCGTTCGATCCACACGCCGCCGATGGCGTCGATGTCCGCCGCCGCCCGCGACGCCCAGTGGATCAGCCGCCGCACCGTCTGGGCCGGGCAGGACACGTTGGTGCAGAACAGTTCCCGGCTGTTGCCCTGCTCGGTCAGCGGCTGCCCGCACGACGGGCACACCTCCGGCGGGACGATCTCCCGCTCGGCGCCCGTGCGCTTCGAGGCGTCGAGCACGCCGGCGACGAACGGGATCACGTCGCCGGCGCGGCGCACCAGCACGGTGTCGCCGATCTTGATGCCGCGGGCGCGGATCACCTCCTGGTTGGCCAGTGTCGCGCGGGTGACCGTGGTCCCGCCCACGAAGACCGGTTCCAGCCAGGCGACCGGGGCGATCTTGCCGGTCTTGCCGACGTCCCAGACCACATCGGACAGCACGGTCGTCTTCTCCTCGGCGGCGAACTTGAACGCCAGTGCCCCGCGGGGCGAGCTCGACCGGGTGCCGGCCGCCGCGTAGGCGTCCCGGCTCGCCAGCCGCAGCACGGCGCCGTCGAGGTCGTAGTCCAGGTCGTTGCGCTGCTGTTCGATCTCGCCGATCACGCTCTGCGCCGCGGCGGCGTCGGCGCACCGCCGCATGTCGGCCGCGGTGAAGCCGAGCGTGTGCAGGGCGCTGCCGAGGTCGGTCTCCGCACTGTCGGGCTCGGTGTGCAGGTCGAAGGCGAAGAACCGCAACCGGCGCTCGGCCACCGTCGCGGGGTCCTTCGCGCGCAGCGTGCCGGCGGCGGCGTTGCGCGGGTTGATCAGCGGTTTGTCCGGGTGGGCGGTGTTGTAGGCGGCGAAGGTGGAGCGCAGCATGACCGCTTCGCCGCGGACCTCGACCCGGCCCGGTGCGCCGACCTGCTCCGGGATCCCGTCGGTCAGGGCGCGCACGAGCATCGTGACGTCGTCGCCGGTGGTGCCGTCGCCGCGGGTGACGGCCCGGGCCAGGCGCCCGTTTTCGTAGACGACGGCCAGCGACAGGCCGTCCAGCTTCGGCATCACGACCACCGGCTGGCCGGGGAAGCGGTCGAAGAACGCCTCGACCTGCTCGGGTTTGGTCGCCTTCTCCAGCGACAGCATCGGGCGCGAGTGCCGGATCGGCGCGTGCAGCACCGCGGGCGCGCCGACCTGGTCGAGGGGGTTCGGGTCGGGCGTGAGGTCCGGGTGCGCCTCGATCAGGCTCCGCAGCTCGTCCTCGACCGCGTCGTACTCCGCGTCGGCCACCAGCGGCGACCCCCGGTAGTAGGCGTCACGCAGCACCGTGATGCGGTCGGCGAGTTCCGGGATGCGTTCCTGAGCGTTCACACCGGGGACGTTACCGGGCACCCCCGACAAGAACCGCAGCCTGGAAGAACTCCAGGGTTACGATGAAGATCATGCGATTCGCCATCAAGACCTCACCCCAGAACACCGAGTGGGCGGACATGCTCGCCGTCTGGCAGGCCGCGGACGAAATCGAGCTGTTCGAGTCCGGCTGGACCTTCGACCACTTCTACCCCATCTTCTCCGATTCGACCGGACCGTGCCTGGAAGGCTGGGTGACGCTGACCGCGCTGGCGCAGGCCACCAAGCGGCTGCGGCTGGGCACGCTGGTCAGCGGCATCCACTACCGCCACCCCGCGCTGCTGGCGAACATGGCCGCGACGCTCGACATCGTCTCCGGCGGCCGGCTGGAGATCGGCGTCGGCGCCGGCTGGAACGAAGAGGAGTCCGGCGCGTACGGCATGGAGCTGGGCTCGATCAAGGCCCGCAGCGACCGGTTCGAGGAAGCGTGCGAGGTCCTCGTCGGGCTGCTGACGCAGGAGACCACGACGTTCCGGGGTGAGCACTACCAGCTGACCGACGCCCGCTGCGAGCCGAAGGGCGTCCAGCGGCCGCACCCGCCGATCTGCATCGGCGGCAGCGGCGAGAAGCGCACCCTGCGCACGGCCGCGAAGTACGCCCAGCACTGGAACTTCGTCGGCGGCCCGCCCGAGGAGTTCGCCCGCAAGCGTGAAGTCCTGCACCGCCACTGCGCGGACGTCGGCCGCGACCCGGCGGAGATCACGCTGTCCTCGCACGTCCGGCTCGAACCGGACCTCGATTACGCGAAGGTCGCCGCCGAAGCCGAGGCGCTCGGGGAAGCGGGGGTGGACCTGGCGATCGTGTACCTGCCGCCGCCGCACACCCCGGCCGTGCTGGAACCGCTGGCGAAGGCGCTCGAGCCGCTGCGCTGAACCGCCGCGTCAGGCCGGGGCGCCCAGCGCGGCGACGGCCGCGGCGATGCCCGCGCGGTCGTAGCCGCCGGTGGGCAGGGTGGCGCTGTGCGCGTGGCGGACCACCCCCTGTGCGTCGACGAGGATGCTGCCGGACCGCTGCAGCGCGCCGAAGACGGCCCGGCTCAGGCCCACCAGCTCGTGGGGCGTGCCGCGGCGGCCGGTGAGGACCGGGAACGGGATCTCGTGCTTCGCCCGCCACGCGGCCGCCGTCGCGCGGTCCTCGGGGACCGCGATCAGGACCCGGACGCCGGCCGCCTCGAGCGCGGCGGCGTCCTCGGCGAGGGCATGGACGTGCCGCCGGCAGACCGGGCACGTCGTCGACCGCATGAAGTAGAGCAGGACGGCGTGCCGGCCCCGGTGGTCGGCCAGGCGGACGGTCTGCCCGTCGGTGTCTTCCAGCACCAGCGGCGGTGCGGGCGATCCGGCTTCGAGCACGGTGGACTTCCTTTCGCGAGGGGGGTTTTCAGGCGGTGTGCAGCCGGGGGGGGGGGGGGGGGGGCGGCGCGGGGCGGGGGGGGGTGGTGGGGGGGGGGGGGGGGTGAGAAAAAA